>JAGREL010000349.1 GCA_020446575.1 Novosphingobium sp.
GAAGGCAAGATGCGCGCCCTGTTCACCCTGCTGTTCGGAGCCAGCATGATGCTGTTCCTGGAACGCATGGAAGCGGCTGGCCGGAACGGCGAGCTGCTCCAGCTGCGGCGGCTTGGCTGGCTCATGCTCTTCGGCGCCCTGCACTTCTTCCTGTTCTGGTGGGGCGACATCCTGTTCATCTACGCGGTCGTCGGCATCGTCGCACTGATGATGCGCGAGTTGGCGCCCAAAACCCTGCTGATCGTTGCGCTCACGATATTCATGGGCTGGCACCTCAGTGGAACGGCCCTCAGCCTCTGTGATGTCGCTGCCGAGGAGCATGTCAGGCTGGGCACCGCGACGTCCGGGGAGTTGCAGGAACACGGCGAATTCCTGCGCCAGCTCACCGACCGAGCGGCGCACGAGCTTGCCGAATATCGCTCCGGCTTCGTCGCCCAGATCGCCGCCAAGACTTCCGAGCGCCCCTTCTGGCTGCTCCAATCGACCTATCTTTCGATCGGTGAAACCCTGCCGCTGATGCTGCTGGGCATGGTGCTGTACGGCAGCGGTTTCTTTAGCGGCGGCTGGCCCGTCCAGCGCTTGCGGACGACCGCAGCGATTGCCACGGTGGCCGGCCTCGTCCCGACGCTGGCGATGCTCGCCTGGCTGTGGCAGCGCCATTTCCCGCCGCAGGCGATGACCGCAGCCTTGCTCTACTGGCTCGCCATTCCGCATCTGCTTATGGCGCTGGGCTATGCCGCCCTGCTGGTCCTGGCCGCGCCGCGCCTTGCCCGGACGGGTCCGGGACGAAGGCTGACCGCCGCCGGCCGCATGGCCTTCAGCAACTACCTCGGCACGAGCATTGTCATGACCGCGATATTCTACGGTTGGGGCCTGGGGCTGGTCGGCACACTGGGCCATGCCGCGCAACTGCCTTTCCTGCTGCTGGGCTGGACGTTGATGCTCGGCTGGAGCGCCCCCTGGCTGAGGATTTTCCGGCGAGGGCCGCTCGAATGGCTCTGGCGATCGTTAACGGAAGGAGTTTTGCTGCCGATAAGACGTTAAACGCTATTGCGATCCATTCGCATAACGGTATAAGGGACGAATCGAGAGGAGCATCGATGTACGTCTGCATCTGCAATGCCATTCGTGAAACCGATCTGCGTGCCGAGGCGCGCCGTTGCGGTGACGATGCGGAAGCGATCTACATCTCGCTCGGAAGGCCGCCGCAATGCCGGCAATGCCTTGAGGATGCCACCGAGATACTGAATGAGGAGAGAACGGCGAAGAAATTGCCTGTTTGTGCCCTGAACTGACTTGCTCCTTTCCCCCCGCTGCCGCATACTCCGCGCGTTGCAGTGCAGGGGGCTTATTGCGTTTGCCCTCTGAGATTACAGGAGATTACTCATGCAGGGCGACAAGCAGGTCATCGATTTTCTGAACAAGGCTCTGCTCAACGAACTGATGGCGATCAACCAGTACTGGCTACATTACCGCATCCTCGACAATTGGGGCATCCACAAGCTCGCCGAATACGAGAAACACGAATCCCTCGACGAAATGCGTCATGCCGACACACTGGCGGAGCGCGTCCTGTTTCTCGAGGGGCTCCCGAACTTCCAGGCGCTCGGCAAGCTCAAGATCGGCGAGTCAGTCGAGGAGATCCTGAAATGCGATCTCGATCTCGAACATGAGGCGGTCCCGCTGCTCAAGGAAGCGATCGCCCATTGCGAGCACGTGCGCGATTACATCAGCCGCGAGATATTCGAACGCATCCTCGAAAGCGAGGAAGAGCATATCGACTTCCTCGAAACCCAGTTCGAGATGATCAGCCGTATGGGCCTGGAAAACTACATCCAGCTCCAGAGCAAGGCAGCCGAAGGGGACGACTAGGCCGGATTCGGCCTCAGTCCCGCTTGTACGGGTTTTTCGGGCTTCTCAGCGTCAGCCGGATCGGCACCGCCTCAAAGCCGAGTTCGCGGCGAATGCCGTTCACCAGATAGCGCCGATAGCTCTCCGGCAGCATGTCCAGCCGCGTGCCGAACAGCACGAAGCCGGGCGGCCTCGTCTTGGCCTGGGTGATGTAGCGCAGCTTGATCCGCTTGCCGCCGGGCGCGGGCGGCGGATTGGCGGTCAGCGCATCGTCGAACCAGCGGTTGAGCGCGGCGGTCGGCACCCGGCGGCTCCAGGCCTCGCGGATATCGAAGGCAGCGCGCAGCATGTCGTCCAGCCCCTTGCCGGTGCGCGCCGAGACCGCGAGCAGCGGCACGCCCCTCACTTGCGCCAGGCCGTCGTCGAGCGCGGCGCGGATGCCGTTGAACAGCGCCGAAGGATTGTCCGCCACGTCCCACTTGTTGATCGCGATGATCAGCGCCCGGCCTTCCTCCAGCGCCATCGCGGCGATCTTGAGGTCCTGGTGCTCCAGCCCCAGCGTCGCATCGAGCAGCAGCACGACCACCTCGGCGAAATCGACGGCGTGGCGCGCGTCGGCGACGGAGAGCTTCTCCAGCTTGTCGGTGACGCGCGCCTTCTTGCGCATGCCGGCGGTATCGATCAGGCGCACCGGCCGGGCCTCGCCGCTTTTCGGATCGGTCCACAGCCAGTCGACCGCGATCGAATCGCGCGTGATCCCGGCTTCCGGACCGGTCAGCAGCCGGTCCTCGCCGAGCATCCGGTTGATCAGCGTCGACT
>JAGREL010000350.1 GCA_020446575.1 Novosphingobium sp.
TGGGCGGCAAGTCGACATTCCTGCGGCAGAACGCGCTGATCGTGCTGCTGGCTCAGGCCGGCGGCTTCGTTCCCGCCGCCAGCGCCGAAATCGGACTGGTCGACCGTCTGTTCAGCCGGGTCGGCGCGTCCGACAATCTCGCGCGCGGGCGTTCGACTTTCATGGTCGAAATGGTCGAGACGGCGGCAATTCTTGCCCAGGCAACCGAAAGGAGCTTCGTTATCCTCGACGAGGTGGGCCGCGGCACGTCCACCTACGACGGACTGGCGCTGGCCTGGGCGGTGGTCGAAGCGGTACATGAAGTGAACCGCTGCCGTTGCCTGTTCGCCACGCACTATCACGAACTGGCGCGGCTTGCCGAAAGCTGCGAGGCGCTTTCGCTCCATCATGTCCGCGCGCGTGAATGGAAGGGCGAGCTGGTGCTGCTGCACGAATTGGCCGACGGCCCGGCCGACCGCAGCTACGGCCTTGCCGTCGCGCGGCTGGCCGGCGTGCCGCAGCAGGTCGTCGCAAGGGCCAAGGCCGTGCTCGATCGGCTGGAACGGGTCAGGGCGGAAACCGGTGGCCTCGCTGCGGGCCTTGGCGACCTGCCGTTGTTCGCGGCGGCGCTGGACGCTCAGGAGGAGCAGTGCGACAGCCTGCGTGAGCGGCTGTGCGACATCGATGTCGATGCGCTGTCTCCGCGCGAAGCACTGGATCTGTTGTACGAGCTCAAGCGCGAGGCAGGCACGGATCCTTAACTCTCTGTTCCTATGCTGGCGGCCATGTTCGGACCCAGGATCACGACGGTCTTCAGGAGCCGCTGGAATGCGCTGTTCTGGTCGGTCGGCATCCTGCTCACCGCCTATTGCTCGGTTCCTGCAGCCCAGGAGACCGACAAGTCTTCCCAGCAGGAACATGCCGAACATGTAAACCCCTGGGCCAAGTCGCAGAAATAACTCCATTTTCGGTGAATCGGCCAATCGCCTTGGCCACCAGGGCCAAGGGGCACGAAGCGTCAATCATTTCGGATTATGCTTGTCCGGCCATGTACCAATTGCTGTTCAGGAACCGCTTCGTCGCACTGGTCTTCGTGGCCATGACGGTGCTCGGCGTGCGAACGCTGATCGGCACGGAGGACGAGGAAGGAGCCTTGACCCGCATGACCGAGGGGATCGAGGCGAAAGTCCAGGCTTTGCAGAACGATGCGCAGCAATTTCAGGACAGGCCCAGGATGGCGGAGAGGCCCGAAAGGCGCGAGAGACCCGAGAGAGATATCGTGAGGCCGGTTCCGGCGGCCACGGTTTTCGCATCCGACGATGAGCTGATCGAGGATGCGCAGGGCTTCGAGCCGGAAGGCCAGCCCGCCGCGCCGCTGGCCGAAGGTGAGGTTGTGATCGAGGTCCCGCCGGATATAGTCCTTCCCGATGACCAAGGGGGCAACTGAAAGCGAACGGCTCGCTGAAGACCGCACCGATCTGGCCGAAGACCGCACTGTCATGGCGACCGAGCGGACTTTCGCGGGCTGGATGCGTACCGCTTTCGCCGCCATCGGTATCGGTATTGCCTTCAGGGGCCTGTTCGGCGAGCTGGAACCGCCGTGGCTGGCGCGCGCCATTGCAACGGTGTTCATCGCCCTGGGCGCTGCCCTTGCCCTGGGCGCCGAACGGCGCGCATCCCGCACATTGGAACGGCTGTCCACCCACAAGGTCGACGCGCCCGAAACGCCCAGATTGCGCTGGATCGCCTATTGCGTCGCAGCGGGCGGAGTGGTGTTGGTCGTGGCGCTGTGGGTGATGCGCTAGCCCGCTGAACGCCTAGCGCGTCGGGACCGGCGTCTCGCCGGAATAATCGTAGAAACCGCGTCCGGACTTGCGACCGAGCCAGCCGGC
>JAGREL010000047.1 GCA_020446575.1 Novosphingobium sp.
CGGCCAGCCCGCCCGCCAGCGCGGGCGTCTCGGCGATGCGCGCCGTCACCCAGTGCAGCGCGTCGATCACCGTGTTGCCGGTGACGTGGATGCGCGCGGGATCGACCTTCTCGGCCTTCAGCGCCTGTGCCGCCGTTTCGGTCGGCGCGAAATGCAGGCTGGCGATGGTGCCGATGATCTTGCGGTTAATCTCTTCGGGCCAGGGGTGATAGATATTGCCCGATCGCAGCCCGGCCTCGACGTGATCGACGGGCACCTTGCGGTAATAGGCGGCAAGCGCGCCTGCCATCGCCGTGGCCGTATCGCCCTGCACCAGCACGCGCGCCGGCTGCACCGCGTCCATCACCTCGCCCAGCCCGGTGAGCAGCGCGGCGGTGAGCGCATCGAGCGACTGGTCGGGCTTCATCACGTCCAGATCGTGGTCCGGCACGATCCCGGCGATATCGAGTACCTGGTCCAGCATCCCGCGATGCTGCGCGGAGACGCAGACGCGCGCATCGAAGCGCGGATCGGCCTTCAGCGCGGCAACGACCGGAAACAGCTTGATCGCTTCCGGCCGCGTGCCGAAGACGACGAGGATGGTGGCGGGATCGCTCATGCGCGGGGGCTTAGCATGGGGGTGTTAACCATGGGATAAGGGGGGGACTGGCTTTGTGCACTGCACAGTGTTTGAGGCAACATCGTACCTCACCAACGGTGGTTCCGTTCAGGCTTAGGTTGAGGGGCTCGCCAGAGTATCGCGAGGAAATTCTGTTGCGAGATGGTTGATGAGGGCACGTACAGCCGGGGGCAATCCGCGCCGTGTCGTAAAGACAAGATGGACCAGGCCCTGCTGGCCTCGCCAGTCGGGCAGGGCTCGAACAAGGCGGCCATCGTTGAGCGCCTGCTGGCAAACATGGTCGGGCAACAGCGCCACGCCTAGGCCGGCGATTGCCGCTTCGCGCACCGCCGCCATATCACCACAGCCAAGGCGCGCTTCAACACGAAGTAAATGTGTGCGGCCGTCATCGGTCTCGAGATGCCACTCAGTCTCGGCGTCCATATCGTTGGTGGTCAGAATAGGAACCTGTGCAAGCTGTACTGGCTTGCTAAGTCGGTCTGCTGTTTGAGGATTGGCGACGAGAATACGTGTCGAGCTGCCGAGGGAACGCATTGTTAGTTCGGCGTCGCTCGTCAGCGCAGCGCGCACCCGTAGAGCCAGGTCGATGCGCTCGTCGATCAGGTCAACGGGTCGGTCAGTTGCGATCAGCTGCAGGCGCACCTTGCGGTGTCGCGCCAGGAAATCATGTGTCAGTGCGGCGATGACCCCAACCAATCCGGTTGGACAGCTGAAACGAATTTGACCTTGTGGCTCGGCCTGCGCGTGCGCCACCAGCGCTTCGGCCTGCTCGGCTTCCAGCTGTATTGCTCGGCATCGTTGATAAAAGGCTTGCCCGACGTCGGTGACGCGGAAACGACGGCTGGTACGCTCGATAAGCCTGAGTCCGAGGCGCGCCTCGAGTTTGGCGACGCGCCGGCTGAGTTTGGACTTGGGCTCGCGCAGTGCTCGTGCCGCCGCCGCGAAGCCGCCATGAGTTACGACCTCGGCGAAATAGGCGAAGTCATTCAAATCGGCTTTCATCGTCGTTCCAAAAATAGAACGATACAGGCTGATTTTGCCGACTACAAGGCTAATCGTCCCGTGAATACCTCCTTTGCATGCGGCAAGACGGTCTTGTTCGCAAGCATATGGAGACAGGCAATGAGTGAGTTCGAGCACAAGGTTGTAGTTGTTACTGGCGGCACGAGCGGTATCGGTCTCGCAACCGCAAAGAAATTCGTTGCGGAAGGTGCATCCGTGTTCATTACCGGTCGGCGGCAGGAAACTCTCGATGCTGCGGTGAAGAGCATTGGCGGCAAGGTAACCGGTGTGCGCGGTGATATGGCCAATCTTGCCGATATAGACCGACTTTACGATGCAGTTCAGCAGAAGCACGAGCAGATCGACGTGTTGTTCGCCAATGCTGGTGGTGGTGAATTCTCGCAGCTTGGCGCTATCACCGAGGAGCATTTTCAGCGGACTTTCGATACAAACGTGAAGGGTGTTCTCTTCACGGTGCAGAAGGCACTGCCGATGCTGCGCGATGGTGCTTCGATCATTCTGACCGGCTCCACGACGGGCAGCGCGGGCACGCCGAATTTCAGCGTCTACTCGGCAACTAAGGCAGCCGTGCGCAACTTTGCTCGTAACTGGATTCTCGACCTCAAGGATCGCCGCATCCGGGTTAACGTTGTTAGCCCCGGCCTAACGGATACCGCCGGCCTAAACGACCTTTTTGGCGGCGGCGAGGAGGCGGAGAACACCAAGGCTTATATTGCGGAATCGATGCCCTCTGGTCGGGTCGGCCAGCCGGATGAGATCGCAAATGCGGTGCTTTTTCTCGCTTCTGATAAGGCCAGCTTCGTGAACGGCGCTGAGTTGTTTGTCGATGGCGGCCAAAATCAAATCTGAGCCGGGTATGGCTAGGCAGGAAATCAGTCCTGATCCGGGGTGCCCTCACCGTCGCTATGATGGCCAGGTGAGGGCAAGCCCGGCGCCGATCGCTGGTGAAATGCCGACTTGAGAAGGCTTCGCCGGCTACCTTCCGCAACGTTCAGGTCCTTTCCTACAGTGAAAAACTTCAGCATCATCGATGCGGCTCTTTCACACCGTTGAACCCCACAGAATTCCGCGAAAAACGGACTGCCCCGGCGCGACTCTTCGGAAAAATATACCATGCGCGACGTGGGTGAAGTTTGAGAAGTTCGAGAAGTTTCGGGCCGCCAGAACCGGCGCCGAATCGCCAGCCTCATTCTTCCCGCGTTAACCACGAAATAAGACCCCTCCTCTAAGCTCCAGACCGAGCCCGTCTGCGGCGAAAAACGGAAGGTCCGCCTTGACTTACATGCATTCCACGCTCGATGCGAAGCACGCCAGGCCGGTTGTGGTGGGCGAGGCGATGGCGATCCGCGTCGCGGTGATTGGCCTCGGCTATGTCGGCCTGCCACTGGCGGTCGCCATGGCGGAAAGGTTCGACACGATCGGCCTCGACATCGACGTGCGCCGGATCGAGGAACTGGCGCAAGGGCGCGACCGCACCGGCGAGATCGACGCGGCGCGCCTCGATGCCTCCGAGCTGGCCCTGCTGGCCGAGCCCGGTCGCTGCCCGCCGTGCGATTTCTACATCGTCACCGTGCCGACGCCCATTGACAGGGCGAACCGGCCGGACCTGCGCATGTTAGAGGCGGCCTCGCGCACCGTCGGCGCCATGCTGCCGGCGGCTGTCGCCGAGGGCCGGGTGCCGGTCGTGGTCTACGAAAGCACGGTCTATCCCGGCGTGACCGAGGAGGTCTGCGCGCCGATCCTGGAAGCCGCGTCCGGCCTCGTCTGCGGCGAGGACTTCTTTCTGGGCTACAGCCCCGAGCGGATCAATCCGGGCGATCGCGAACACACGATCGACAAGATCACCAAGGTCGTCGCGGGCCAGACGCCCGAAGTGCTGAAACGCGTGGCCGGGCTTTACGGCTCGATCACCAGCGGCGGCGTGTTTCGCGCGGCCTCGATCAAGGCGGCCGAAGCGGCCAAGGTGATCGAGAACGCCCAGCGCGACATCAACATCGCCTTCATGAACGAGATCGCGCAGATCTTCTCGGAGCTTGGCATCTCGGTATGGGACGTGCTGGAGGCCGCGCGCACCAAGTGGAACTTCATGCCGTTCGCCCCCGGCCTTGTCGGCGGGCACTGCATCGGCG
>JAGREL010000048.1 GCA_020446575.1 Novosphingobium sp.
TCGTGTAATTGCGCACATGGCCGATGTGGATGCGTCCCGACGGATAGGGAAACATCTCTAGCACATAGCTGCGCCGCTTCGACGAGGCGTCATCGGCGCGGAAGCACTGCTTCTCGTCCCAAACGCGCTGCCAGCGCTCATCCGCCTGCGACGGATCGAAACGTTCACTCATGGCGGACGGAAACCCTAACCGCCGATGGCGTTGCGGCGCAGATCGCGGGCCCTGGTGAGAATGATGTCCTCAAGCTTCTGGACCGTGGCCGCCTGTACCGGAGCTTCCACCCACGCGCCGTTCTGCGAAACCTGCCGGCTGGCCGCCACCCGCAGCGCATCGGCGCGCAGATCCTGGTCGAGGATGGTGACCGTGACTTTCACGCGCTCACCAGGATTGGCGGGATTGGCATACCAGTCCGTGACGATGACGCCACCGGCACTGTCGGTCTGGAGCAGAGGCATGAAAGACAGCGCATCCAAACTTGCACGCCAGAGATAGCCGTTGACGCCGATGGTCGTGACTCGCGACGCTGCAACATCCGGCTGAAGCCGCTCCTTCTTGCCACAGCTTACAAGCGTCAGGGCAACGAGCGCACAAACTCCGGCGCGCGCCAGCATCCGCAGAGAAGTGTGGCCGATATCGGTGCTGCCTGTCATTGTCGTTCCCAAATCCCGTGTTCGTTCGCGGTGGACGCCAAGGCCGCCACTGCAGAACAGCCTCTATAGTCACCCTTTGCCGCGCGGCAAGTGGGCGCTGCTCTCGCTCTTGCCGCTGCCGGCTGGACTCGCAATGAACAGAAGCGGCCGGCAGGCTACCGTGCCAAGGCCCGGAACCCGTCTTTCGGACAAAATCATCTTGCGTTCAGGAATAATATGTGAGTTTCTGAGGGAATGTCGCGCGCAGTCATGCGGCGCGCGTTGATACGGTTCGGTCGGATGAGGTGACGACAGGCGATGAACAGCTCCGGCAAAGGCAGCACAAGAGGCGGCATGACATCGGGCCTGTTGCTCGCAGGCGCGGTCAGCCTGCTCGCCTTGCCGAGCGCCGTACTTGCGTTTTCGACCAGCTTCGATGCCCCACCGCACCGTTCAGCCGACGGTAAGGCCATGGATTCACTGGATTCCGAGCCTGCCCCCGGCCAGCTTGCCCGTTCGATCCCATTGCGCTCCCTCGCCAAGGGCAAGCTTTATCCCTTCACGCCCGCCAACACACCGAATCGCCCGGACCGCTCCGTCACCGTGGCTGTGAGAGTGGACCCGCAGGTGATCGGTGTGAAAGGCGTGCATTCGGGCGATTCGGGAGCCGCGCCGGTGCGCATTGCGCCGACAGCCTTCAATCTGGGGGTTTCGCGCGGCTACGAGAATTTCGCGCAGACCCTGGTTCCCTCGGCCGAGAACCGCAAAGCCGAGTTGCCCGACCTTGCCCGCTACAGCATAGCGCCGGGCGCGGGCGGCGACGATTCACGCTTCAGCCCGCATATCGTCATGGACGAAAAGCAGGCGGCGGGCCGCGCACCGCGCACTTTCGCCGGAGACCGCGAGAATCAGGTCGACGTGGGCGGCAGCTACCGGGTGACCCGCAATCTCGATGTGACGGCCGGCGTACGCTATTCGCAGGAGCGCGAACGCCTCCTTCCCCTGACTGACGGCAAGCAGGACAACCAGGCCGTTTATGTCGGTACGCAGTTCCGGTTCTGACCGAACAGAGGCCCGCATCCTGCCTCCCCGGCAGAATTCCGGGGGTTTTTCCTCACCATCGGCGGACAAGCCGCTTGCCCTTGCGCAGCACCTCTCATAGCAAAAGGAGGAAAGCTCAATCGACGAGGGGTGCATGATGCGCGTTGCAATCGTTACAGGCGGAACGAGAGGGATTGGCCAGGCGATTTCGCTGGCGCTGAAGGACGCCGGCTTCTCGGTCGTCGCCAATTATGCAGGCAATCAGGAGACTGCCCGCGCCTTCACGCAAGCCACTGGTATTACCGCCTATCGCTGGGATGTCGGCGATCACGAAGCATGCATCCACAATTGCAATGAAATAGCGGCCGAGTTCGGCCCGATCGACGTGCTGGTCAACAATGCCGGCATCACCCGCGATGCGACGCTGCACAAAATGAGCTTCGAGGACTGGAACGAAGTGATGCGCATCAATCTGGGCGGCTGCTTCAACATGGCCAAGGCCTGCTTTCCGGGAATGCGCGAGCGCGGCTGGGGCCGCATCATCAACATCGGCTCGATCAACGGCCAGGCCGGCCAGTATGGCCAGGTGAACTATGCTGCGGCAAAATCCGGCATCCACGGTTTCACCAAGGCGCTGGCCCAGGAAGGCGCGAAATCCGGCGTGACCGTGAACGCGATCGCGCCGGGCTACATCGATACGGACATGGTCGCCGCGGTGCCCGAGGCGGTGCTGGAAAAGATCGTGGCGAAAATCCCGGTCGGAAGGCTTGGCCATGCTGACGAGATCGCGCGCGGCGTCGCTTTCCTGGCATCAGAGAATGCCGCCTTCATCACCGGATCGACGCTGTCGATCAACGGCGGCCAGCATATGTACTGAGGCGGATGGAGGCACCTTATCATCCTCCGGTCAAACGCTCGGTCGAAGTCGCCGGACACAAGACTTCCGTCAGCCTCGAACCCCTGTTCTGGGAATTGCTGAAACAGGCGGCGGAAGCCGAGGGGATACCTCTTAACGCGCTTGTCGCCCGTATCGATGCCGAGCGGCTGGAAGCAGACAGCCCGCCGGGACTGGCGGGTGCCATTCGCCTCTGGCTCGTGTCACGCATGTATCAGTGAACGGGAGGGGGCTCGCCCGGCGCTTCACCATCGGTTTCGATATCGGCAATCAACGCTTCCATCTCGCCGATCTCCCGGACCTGCGCATCGATAATGCCATTGGCGAGTTCGCGAACGCGAGGGTCGGAGATATGAGCCCGCCTGCTGGTCATGATCGCGATGGAATGATGGGGGATCATCGCTTCCATGTAAGAGATGTCGCCGACCGTTTCCTGACTGCGCACGAGCCATAGCGAGCCCGCGAACACCGCCACCGCGCCGCCAAGGATGGCAAGCTTCCATTGCAGCGGACGGTACATGCCCCACATGAACGCGAGCATCACAACCGCCATGGTTGCCCCCATCAGCAGGGCCATCCAAGCGCGGGTCTGGCTCCACCAGATGTGGGATAGCTCGTAGGTATTGAGATACATCAGGCCGTACATCACAACCGTGGACGTTGCGATCATGGCTGCGAACCGGGCGCATGACATTCGCTGCCCCGACATACCGTTTATGGTTCTCACGCCTTATGAGGGCTTAGTAAGTCGCAGGCGGATCGCTGGCCGGAAAGCTCTCGTCGCTGGCCTCGTCCGCCTTGCTCCAGCCGCGCGGCTTGTCGCGCATCGCGTCCGGACCGGCATTGCGCACCTGCGAGAAATTCTCCGTTTCGCACTCGCCGTTGGCAAAGGCCGCCTTCGGCGCAGCCTTCTGCCTGTACTGGGTATATCGGTAAATCGCGTAACCGGCGCCGCCGGCCAGGGCAAGTTTGATCAGGCTCATGAATCTGCTCCTCTACTGATAGAGGAAAACGTTGCGAGCGCGGTTCGGTTCCCTTTTGTCCGGCAATCGCGGCTCAATCGTCGCTCAGGCGTTCCACATCGGCGCCCAGCAGCGCGAGCTTTTCCTCCAGCCGCTCATAGCCGCGGTCGAGATGGTAAAGACGGTGGACCTGGGTCTCGCCCTGGGCGGCGAGGCCCGCGATCACCAGGCTCATCGAGGCCCTGAGGTCGGTCGCCATCACTTCGGCGCCCGAAAGGCCGGACACGCCATGGACGACCGCCGTCTTGCCCGAGGTTTCGATGTGTGCGCCCATGCGGTTCAGCTCTGGCACGTGCATGTAGCGGTTCTCGAAAATCGTCTCGGTCAGCACACTCGTGCCATCGGCACGGCATAACAGGGCCATGAGCTGCGCCTGCATATCGGTAGCGAAACCGGGATAGGGCGCGGTCGCAAGCGTGATCGGCCGCAATGCGCCGTTCGTGCCGACAAACAGGCCCTCCGGCCGCGGCTCAAGATGCAGGCCCGCGTCGCGCAGCGCCTGCGCAGTCGCTTCCATTTCCTCGATCTTCGCGTTCTGGAGCAATACCTCGCCGCCGGTAATGGCGGCTGCGCAGGCATAGCTGCCAGCCTCGATCCGGTCGGTCATCACTCGGTAAGTCGCACCGTGCAACCGCGGCACGCCGTGAATCACGAGCTCCGACGTACCGACACCTTCGATCTTGGCCCCCATCGCGCCGAGCATGTTGCACAGATCCACGATCTCGGGCTCGCGCGCGACATTGTGCAGCGTGCTTTTGCCCCGCGCAGTCACCGCGGCCATGACGGCATTTTCGGTCGCACCGACCGAGACCATGGGAAAGCTGTAGCGCCCGCCCGGCAACCCGCCGTCGGGCGCGATCGCGCGGACATAGCCCGAGGCCAGCTCGATCTGCGCACCCAGCGCCTCCAGCGCCTTGAGATGCAGATCGATCGGACGATTGCCGATGGCACAGCCGCCGGGCAGCGAAACCGTCGCCTCGCCCATCCGCGCCAGCATCGGCCCGAGCACCAGGATCGAGGCGCGCATCTTGCGCACCAGATCGTAAGGCGCGACATTGCTGGTGATGCGCGTCGCCTCCAGAGTCATCACCCGGCCGAAATCCTCGGGCCGCGATCCGGCGATCGTGGTCGAGACACCGAACTGATTCATCAGGTGCTGGAATGTATCGATGTCGGCGAGCCGGGGCAGATTGCGCAAGGTCAGCGGCTCGTCCGTCAAAAGGGCGCAAGGCAGAAGGGTGAGCGCTGCATTCTTCGCCCCCGAGATGGGAACCGCTCCCGACAGGCGCTTGCCGCCACGAATTATGATCTTGTCCATGACGGCGGTTTAACGGGATTCGCCAATGCGGCAAGCTGGTGGTGCGCGCATTTGGCACCTGCCTGTTGCGCCATGCACGCGAAATCGCTTTAACGGCACCGACGAAAACGGCCGGTGATCGACTTTCCATGACTTCCCAATCCTATCGCAAGCCTCTGCGCAAAGCCGTATTCCCGGTGGCGGGCCTGGGCACGCGTTTCCTTCCCGCGACCAAGGCGATTCCGAAGGAAATGCTCCCGATCATCGACCGGCCGCTTATCCAGTATGCAGTGGACGAGGCCCGTGAGGCCGGGATCGACCAGCTGATTTTCGTGACCGGGCGCGGCAAGACCGCGATCGTCGAGCATTTCGACACCGCCTATGAGCTGGAGACGACAATGTCGGAGCGGGGCAAGTCGTTCGAGGTGCTGGAGCCGACGCGCGTCCAGCCCGGCAATCTTGTCACTGTGCGCCAGCAGGTGCCGATGGGCCTTGGCCACGCGATCTGGTGCGCGCGGGCAATCGTCGGCGACGAGCCCTTCGCCATCTTCCTGCCCGACGAACTGATGATCGGCTCGCCCGGATGCATGAAACAGATGGTCGACGCCTATGATGAGGTCGGCGGCAATCTCATCAGCGTGCTCGAAGTCCCTTACGAACAGGTCTCGAGCTACGGCGTGATCGCTCCCGGCAAGCGGCTCGACGCGCTTGACGGAGCGCTGTGCGAAGTCACCGGCCTGGTCGAAAAGCCCAAGGTGGAAGACGCGCCCTCCAACCTCATCATTTCGGGCCGCTACATCCTCCAGCCGGAAGTCATGCGCGTGCTGGAAGGGCAGGGGCAAGGCGCGGGGGGCGAAATCCAGCTGACCGATGCGATGGCCCGGATGATCGGCGAGCAGCCGTTCCACGCGGTGACCTTCGCCGGCCGGCGCTACGATTGCGGCTCAAAGGTCGGTTTCGTGGAAGCCACGCTGGCGCTTGCCCTCGAGCGCGACGACATGGCCGCCGAAGTCCGCGAGATCGCGCAGCGCCTGCTGGGCTAGTCCATACTTTCCGGCAAGGACTGCCGCCCACGCCTCCCTGGCCCGCCACGCGGGGCAAGGCGTGACCATTCAGAGTTAACGCCCGCCTTAAATTTTGGCGCTTGTCGCCGTTAAGACAGACATGAACAGTGTGAGCAATTCCCCTCGCGACAATGCCGGATCGCTGCTCAGCTGGTTGGGCTTTGGAAACATCTTGGCAAAAGACCGTGGGGATGCGACTTACCCGGGCAACGGGAACGGCAGCCCGATCCGCGAGGCGGCTCTGGAAAAGCGCAGCTGGTTGCTGGAGTCGATTTCCTCGTTCCTTCTCGACCATGATCTCGACGTCTCGCCTTCGAACCTGCTCGCCGCGCACAGCGCATTTTCCGGGATGAACCCCCGCCTTGCGAGACAGATCGCGTCGAGAATCGAGTCGGGCGAGAAAATCACCCAGGAATGGCTGAACGAAGTCGGGGGTAGCGAAAGTTCCAAGAAGAACGACCAGGATATCGCCGAACTCATGGCCCGGCTCGAGGCGCAGCTGGACACGTTCTCGAAAAGCACCAATGCCGCCAGGAACGCGGCCACGAGCTACAACAGCGAGCTTGAGCAGCATGTCGCGGAGCTGGAGGAGATCGAGGAGGCTGGCCAGATCCTCACAAGCCTGGTCGGCCTCGCCAAGGCAATGCTCGATCGCACCCGCAAGGTCGAATGCGAGATGCGCAAGAGCGAGGAGGAAGCGGTCGAGCTCCGTGCCAATCTCGAAATAGCAAGGCACGACGCCGAAATCGACCACCTCACCGGCCTGCCCAACCGGCGCGCTTTCGAAGCGCATCTCGAACAGCAGTATCTCGAGGCAGACGCGGCGATCGAACCGCTGAGCGTCGCCTTTTGCGACATCGACAATTTCAAGCGCATCAACGACACCCACGGCCAC
>JAGREL010000351.1 GCA_020446575.1 Novosphingobium sp.
TTCAAGGAAGCCAAGATCAAGTAAGCCCTTGGGTTCACGACAGGTTCAAGGCTACAACCCTAAGGGGAGGAGCCATGAACCGCGTTTCGAGAACATTCCGCAGTTTCGTTGGCGCAGCTGCCCTGGCTGCGCTTGGCGTTTCCGTGCCCTTCTCGCTTCCCACCGCTGCGGCACAGTCCCAGCCGTCCGAGCTGAATGAGGCCGTGTCAGCCTTGCGCGCAATTTCGACCATGCGCGCCGATTTCACGCAAACCGACCGCAGCGGCCAGACCGTGAGCGGCGTATTGACGCTCAAGCGCCCGGGGCGAATCCGGTTTCAGTATGAGGATAGCGTGCCGATGGTAATCGTCGGCAACGGCAAGTCGCTGACGATGATCGACTACGAAGTGAACCAGGTGCAGCGCTGGCCGATCAAGAACAGCCCGCTTGGCGCCCTGCTCGATCCGAGTCGCGACGTCGCACGCTACGGCACGCTGAGACCGACTGGTAATCCCGACGTCGTCAGCGTCGAGGTTCGCGACACCAAGCATCCCGAATACGGGGTGATCACGCTGATCTTCGTCCGCAAACCCTCGGCGCCGGGCGGGCTCGAGCTGGTCAGCTGGGTCGCGCTCGATTCGCAGAACAAGCGGACCACGATTCGGCTTGCCAACCAGCGCTACGGGATTCCCGTTTCGGACAACACGTTCAGGTGGAACGATCCGCGTCCGCGGATTCGTCGTTAGCACGAAACGCGTTGGCGGCGTTTGTGCCGGTCTTGCGACAAACTGCGACAACTATGTCCGATCTGTTCACTTGGCAGCAAGCTGGAACTTCCTACATTGGAACTTGTCAAAGCGGCCTGAGGCGGGTTTCCCCCCCTGTTGCCCGCGCCTCCTGATCGGCAGCTTTGACATAGCGTGACGAACGCTGACAAGGAACCCTCGTCCCCGTGCCCCCGGGACGAGGGTTTTCCTTTTGGGGAGCGGGCCGGTGCCGCCGAGCCGTGAGGCGAGCAAACAGACTCGGGGCCCACCCACAAGAACGCCGCGAGGCTGGAAAAGACCATGCAACGCACCTAAAGCCCTCGCATGGTCAAGATCGCTACCTGGAACATCAACTCCGTCCGCCTGCGCATGCCGCAAGTCGAGCGTTTCCTCACCGAGCACGCACCCGACGTGCTGAGCCTGCAGGAGATCAAGACGATCGAGGAACTCTTCCCTCATGAGGCATTCGAGAAACTGGGCTACACCCATCGCGCCGTTCACGGGCAGAAGGGCTATCACGGTGTCGCCACGGTCAGCCGGATTCCGTTAAGGGAATTCAGCCGGCACGACTGGCAGGACAACGGCGAGGCGCGCCATGTCGGCGTGGAGCTGCTCGGGCCCGGTCAGGGGCTGATCCTCGAGAACGTCTACGTGCCCGCCGGCGGTGATATTCCCGACCGCGATCAGAACCCGAAATTCGGCCAGAAGCTGGACTTTCTCGAGCGCATGACCTTCTGGGCGGACAAAATCGACCGGCCGACCCTGATCGTCGGCGACTTCAACATCGCCCCGCTGGAATGCGACGTGTGGAACCACAAGCAGCTGCTCAAGGTCGTCAGCCACACACCCATCGAGGTCGAAGCGCTGGACCGCTTCCGCAACGCCCACGGCTGGTCCGATCTCGGCCGCCTGCTGATCCCTGCGCCGGAACGCTACTACAGCTGGTGGAGCTACCGCGCAAAGGACTGGCGGCAGGGAGACAGGGGGCGGCGGCTGGACCACATGTGGGCATCGCCGGATCTCGCGCCCCAGGCCCGGGCGCATCAGGTGATCGAAGAAGCGCGCGATTGGGAAAAATGCTCCGACCACGTGCCGCTGATCATGGAGTTCGACCTCTGAGCGAAGGAGGCTCCTCCCCATCGCGGCGGGTGGCACTCGCGCTCGACGCCTTGCGTCACGGCTGGCCGATTGCCGTGGAAGGCGCCTTCACCCTGCTGCCGGCGGAAACGGGTTTCGGGCAAGGCGTACAGGCACCACGCATGCTGATCTCCTCGGCGCGCGCAGCCACGCTCAAGCTCGCCAACCAGCGCGAAGCGGCGGAGCCGCAGGCACCGGTGCTGATCCGCGCTGCGGAGCCTTTCGATCTCGAACAGGCCAGGGCGGTGGCCGATCCCGCGCTCGACCTGCGCTATCCGATGAAGGGCCCGTTCGCAGCCGAGCACCTCGACGACCGCAAGGCCGCCGAAGCAGCGATGGAACTGGCGCTGCTTGCCGGCGTGCTGCCAGCGTTCCTGGTCGATCCCGAACCCGCCGGAGAAGCGCAGGCGGTGACGGTATCCGACCTCGCCGATTGGAAAGATACCGGCCGGCTCGCGATAGCGTCACGCGCGCGCTTGCCGGTAGCAGCCTGCGAGGACACCGAGATAGTGGCCTTTCGTTCGATCGACGATCTGCGGGAGCACGTCGCACTGGTGATTGGGCGGCAGGACGGTGAGAAAGCGCCGTTGGTCCGGCTCCATTCCGAATGCCTGACCGGCGACATCCTCGGCAGCCTCAAATGCGATTGCGGACCCCAGCTCGACGCGGCGCTGAAGGCAATGGCCGAGGAAGCCGTGAACGGTGGCTGGGGCGTGCTGCTCTACATGCGCCAGGAAGGGCGCGGTATCGGACTGATCAACAAGCTTCGCGCCTATCGCCTGCAGGACCAGGGATACGACACGGTCGACGCGAACAACCGGCTCGGCCTGCCGACCGAAGCGCGCGACTTCCCGGTCGCGGCGCGCATGCTGGCGCTACTGGGCATCCATGCTATCCGGCTGATGACCAACAACCCGGCCAAGGTGACGGCGCTGGAAGCCGAAGGAGTCGAGGTGGCCCAGCGCGTACCGCACCAGCTGCCGCCCAACCCGCACAATGCCCGCTACCTGGCGACCAAGCGCGACCGGACCGGGCATCTGCTCTAGGACGAAGCGCCTACCGCCGGTCGGAACGGATCAACCCCGGTCCCAGCGCATTCGGCCCGATGGCCAGCCGGTCTCCCGACCAGTCCGCGACGAAAGTGCTGTTGCGGTCGACGCCCGGCGCGAAGCGCGCGTCGTTGTCCTCGATGAGCAGCCCGTCGGAGCTGTGCTCCTTGCCTTCCGCCCCGACGGCGATGAAGGCCGAGTAGTTTTCCTTGTCGCGGCCCTGGACGAACCAGTTACCCGAAATCCGGCCGGTCGAGCCGCCGCACAGGTCGATCATGTAGTTCGTTGCGCGGCCGCCCGAGTCATCGAAACTGGAATTGAGAATGGCGACCCGCTTCGACCACGTCTTGACATAGTGCCCGCCGCGTCCGCCTTCGAACCGGCTGCGCGTAACGGAAAGCGCACCGTAATTGCCGATGTAGATCGAATGCGCGCAGCCCCCCAAGCCCTCGCAGGTCCCGAGCCTGCTGAAGGTCGTCTTGTCGATCGCGATCGTGCCCGAGGGATCGTCGCCTGAAAGGATGCCCTGCTCGCTGTCGCGGAACCAGCTTTGCGAGACGGCGAGATTGCCGCGCTCGAGCCGGATCCCCGCGCCGTTCTTGTCGGCCACGCGAATATTGGCGAAGACGAGCCCTTCCACCCGGGCGCTGTGTCCGCGCAGAACCAGCGCCGCCTTGCCCTCGCAAGCCGCGCCTTCGAGCACCGACTGACCGGGAACTCCCGCGACATAGGTGATGTCGCCGGCTTCCTGCACGGCGCAATCGACGAAACGGTAAGGCGCCAGGCGGATCGTGCCGGTGCCGCCGCCGATCGCGTTCACTGCATCCTGCAAGCTCTTATAGCCCTGGCCGGTTTCGACCACGGTATAGGGCGAGCCCTGCTGGGCGGGAGCCGGCGTCGCGGACATGGCCGCGAGGGCAAGGACGGCGGAGGCGAATGCGAGACGGGAGGATCTGGTCATGGATTGGCTGAACCGATTAAGTTTCCGATTTCTCCGGATTATCACCCGGCGCCTTCGGCGGCATTGGCATTGACGGCGCTGTCCAACGCGGGGACATCTCCGGCGCGAATGGTTTACGCCATTGGCTGAGGGAAAATTCGGGCGCGGCAGTCCCGATAATCCTTGAAATCAGACCGAATCCATCCTATTAAGAAGTCTGCGGGCCGGGCCCCTCTGGCGCGACGCTTTGGCCGAATCAGGCAAAGCATCGCGTGATGTCGGACCGCATCGGATGTCGCCGATGTATTGGGTCCGGGCACTATCCTGATCCCCCCAATCCCCGGTGCAGCGGCCCGCGTCGGCGCATCCGATCGAACGCAATCCCAGTTCGAAAGGGAGCATGACCTATGTCCGACACAACATTCCGCCTGCTGGAGCGCCACCAGAGGCTCGACAAACTCCTGCGGCGCGCCCAGGCGAAACGTTTCGTGGATCCGCTCGAGATAGCGCGACTCAAGAAACTGAAGCTGGCGATCAAAGGCCACCTCGCGCGTCTCACGCGCAGGCCATCGTCGGCTTTCTGAGCCGCGAAAGGGCGCCGGAGCGATACCCCCTGCCGCACCGGCGCCCGACCTTTTCCCTCTGCTGACGGACAATCATGGACATATTTGCTGCTGACTGGCTGGGAACGCCGGTCTGGTTCTGGCTGGCCTTCGCCGCCATTGTGCTGCTGCTGACGGTCTTCGATCTCGGCGTGCTCCACCGCGAAGACCGCGAGATGGGCGTGCGCGAATCGCTGAAGCTTTCGGCCTTCTACATCGCCGTCGCGCTCGGCTTCGGAGCCTGGGTCTGGGTCCAGAAGGGCGCCAATTCGGGCATCGAATACTACACCGGCTTCTTCATCGAAAAGGCGCTGTCGATCGACAACGTCTTTGTCATCTCGATGGTCTTCTCCTTCTTCGCGGTCCCGCCGAAATACCAGTACCGCGCGCTGCTCTGGGGCATCCTCGCCGTAATCGTCCTGCGCGGTATCATGATCGCCGGCGGAGCTGCACTGGTCGCCCACGCCTATTGGGTGCTGTACATTTTCGCCGCTTTCCTGATCGCGACGGGCATCAAGATGTTCTGGGCGGCTGACCATGCGCCCGACATCGGCAGGAACCCCGTGGTGCGCTGGATTTCCACGCATATGCGGGTGACCAAGGAACATCACGACCAGCATTTCTTCGTCAGGGTGCCCGATGAAAAGACCGGCGGCACGGCGATCGCGGCAACGCCGCTGTTCCTGGCGCTGGTCGTCATCAACCTGGCGGACATCGTTTTCGCGGTGGACTCGGTCCCTGCGATCTTCGCAATCACCACCGATACCTTCATCGTCTACACGTCCAACATCATGGCGATCCTGGGCCTGCGCGCGCTTTACTTCGCGCTGGCCGCGATGGTGCAGCGCTTCCACTATCTGAAATACGCCCTCGCGGCCGTGCTGGTGTTCATCGGCGCCAAGATCCTGATCGCTGACTTCGCGCTCGGTGGGGCAAAATTCCCGCCGGCAGCAAGCCTTGGCGTAACCTTCGGGCTGATCGCGGCGGGCGTCGGCTGGTCGCTGTGGAAGACGCGACAGCCGGCCCCGGCGAGTTGACAAAGGCGACAGTGTGTCAACCGGCAGCTTTGATCATAACTGACTGAATTTTTTATAAGATAATCCACAAGGTGACAGTTGACACTTTTCCTGCGCAAAATCGGTCGGGCGACAATGCCAAGGAACCGCTGACGCACTGTGGCGGATTGCTGGCGAGTAGGAAAACGTCATCAGGCGGAGCGGCCAGCCGCTTGAGACCCCAGCCTGCGCTGGGGTGACGGGGAGTTGCTGAAAGGCCGTGCCTTGGCAGCCGCGCCGGGCTAGTCCCGCGCGATGAATCAACAAGCGCCAATAGAGACAGCGCCGGAATACGGCTGGACCTGGCGTCATCTCGGGGCGCTGCTGGCTGCCAATGTCGCTCTGGCGCTGGGACCGTTGCTGGTGCGGCTGGCCGATTCCGGGCCTGTCGCGGCAGGCTTCTGGAGGCTGTTCCTCTCGGTGCCGGTGCTGTTCGCGCTGGCCGCGCTCAATCACCAGAAAGTCAGGGGCTTTCCCGCCCCGCTCTGGGCAGCCGTCGCAGCCGCCGGCCTTTTCTTCGCGCTGGACCTGGCCAGCTGGCATGTCGGCATCGGCCTGACCCGGCTGGGCAACGTCACCCTGCTCGGCAATTCGGGCAGCCTGATCTTGATGGCCTGGGGCATCATCGCCCTGAGGCGACTGCCATTCCGCAACGAGCTGCTCGCGCTGGGTTCGGCGCTGGTGGGCGCGGCCATATTGCTGGGCCGCTCGCTCGAAATCGGCAGGGAGACGCTGGCCGGAGACCTGTTCTGCCTGCTCGCGGGGTTCTTCTATGCCTTCTACCTGATCCTGGCGCAGACGGCACGCGTGAAGCTCGGCAACTGGTCGCTGCTTGCCTGGTCGAGCCTTGCCGGCTCGCCGGTGATGCTCGGCGTTGCGCTGGCGCTGGGCGAGCCGGTCTGGCCGCATGCGTGGTGGCCGGTGGTCACGCTTGCCTTCAGCAGCCAGATCTTCGGACAGGGCCTGCTCGTCTATTCGCTGCGGCACTTCCCGCCGCTGGTGATCGGACTGTCGCTGCTGACCCAGCCGGGCATCGCCATAATCGTCGGCTGGTTCGCCTTCGGTGAGGCGCTTACCCCTCTCGACGGGCTGGGCATGGCACTGGTCGCCGGCGCGCTGGTGCTGGCGCGGGCTTCGGAGCGGCGGTGACACGGAGAACCGGCCACGCCTTCTGCTCGATCAATGAGCGAGCGCCTGGCTGAACGAGACATGCCGCGCCCGGACTTCGTCGAGGTCCGGGCCCTGCAGCGCTTTTTCGGATTGCGCCAGCAGCAGGTCCGCCTCGCGTTCCAGCAAGGCGCGGCGGCTCTCGTCATCGATCACCTGCACCGCGGAAAGGATCGCATCGAATGTCACCAGCGCGGCAAGGCGATTAGCGGCAAGCGCTGAACGCGCCGCTCCGAAACCGCGGCCGACGAAATGGGCGAAGTCGTCCTGCAATGGAAGCACTGTGCCGGTGCCGCCATCCTCTTTCCCGATACTTCGGGACAGATCGCGGTTCCCCAGCTCAGCCGTTGCGGCGCCCAGCCAGTGGACCGCGGTGATCGCGGTGAAAGGATCGTTGATGCCGGGGGACAGCGCACGCAGCGCGATCTCCACCAGTTCGTCGATCGAGAATTCAAGATCCTGCTCGGGCGTGCGCGACGCGC
>JAGREL010000352.1 GCA_020446575.1 Novosphingobium sp.
CCCCCTCGCCCACCGGCTTCCTCCATATCGGCGGTGCCCGCACCGCGCTGTTCAACTGGCTGTTCGCGCGCCATCACGGTGGCAGGGCGCTGCTGCGGATCGAAGACACGGACCGGGCGCGGTCCACCAGCGAAGCGATCGATGCGATCATTACCGGGCTCGACTGGCTCGGCCTCGAATGGGACGAGGAACCGGTCTACCAGTCCGAGCGTGGCGCTCGCCATGTCGAAGTCGCCGAAATCCTGCTGGAACACGGCTACGCCTATCGTTGCTACGCCACTCAGGAAGAGCTTGAGGAAATGCGCGCCGCGCAGCGCGCGGCCAAGCAGCCGCTGCGCTACGACGGGCGCTGGCGGCATCGCGATCCCGCCGAGGCACCGCTGGGCGCACCTTTCGTCGTACGCCTGAAAACCCCGGAAGAAGGCGAGACGGCGATCAACGACATCGTCCAGGGGCAGGTCCGGGTCTCCAACGAGGAACTGGACGACTACATCCTGCTGCGCTCGGATGGCACGCCGACCTATATGCTCGCCGCCGTGGTCGACGATCACGACATGGGTTGCACGCATATCATCCGCGGCGACGACCACCTGAACAACGCCTTCCGCCAATTGCCGATCATCCGCGCAATGAATGGGATCGAGGGCGGCTGGCCAGACCCAGTCTATGCCCATATCCCGCTGATCCACGGATCCGACGGAGCCAAGCTGTCGAAGCGTCACGGTGCGCTGGGCGTAGAAGCCTACCGCGACGAGATGGGCATTCTGCCCGAAGCCCTGTTCAACTACCTGCTTCGGCTGGGCTGGGGACATGGTGACGATGAGATCATCAGCAGGCAGCAGGCGATAGAGTGGTTCGATATCGCCCAGGTCGGCAAGTCACCGGCGCGGTTCGACCTTGCCAAGCTGCAGAATGTCAACGGCCATTACCTGCGCGAGGCGGACGATGCACGTCTTGCGCAACTGACTGCGGAGTGCATGCCGGGCAATGTCGATCCCGAACTGCTGGCCCGGGCCATGCCGGTACTGAAAGTGCGCGCCAAGGACCTCAACGATCTGGCGTCGGGCGCCGTCTTCCTGTTCGCCGAACGGCCGCTCGCACTCGACGAAAAGGCACAAAAGATCCTCACCGAGGAGGCCTGCAGCCTGCTGGGTCGGATTCTTGCCCGGCTCGAGGCCGAATCGGACTGGACAAGCGAAAGTCTCGAAGCCAGTCTGAAAGCAATGGCCGAGGAACTCGGTCTGGGGCTCGGCAAACTCGCACAGCCGCTTCGCGCGGCGCTGACGGGGCAATCGACCTCGCCAGGAATTTTCGATGTTCTGGTTCTGCTCGGACGGGACGAAAGCCTCGCGCGCATTGCTGCGCAGGCCCATGTCTCGGCAGGACCATAAATGGGGAGTACGTACAGGTGGGTAACCAGGCAAAACTCAGCGCCGGCGGCAAGGATTTCGAATATCCCGTTCTGAGCGGCAGCGTCGGTCCGGATGTCGTCGATATCCGCAAGCTCTATGGCCAAACGGGCCTTTTCACCTTCGATCCCGGTTTTACCTCCACCGCGAGTTGCGAAAGCGCCCTGACCTATATCGACGGCGAGGATGGCGTCCTGCTCCATCGGGGCTATCCGATCGGCCAGCTGGCCGAAAGCTCAAGCTTCATGGAAGTGGCATATCTGCTGCTCAACGGCGAGCTGCCCAGCTCGGACGAGCTCGACACCTTCACTTACACGATCAGCCGTCACACCATGCTGCACGAACAGCTGCTGCAGTTCTACCGGGGTTTCCGCCGCGACGCGCACCCGATGGCGGTGATGTGCGGAGTGGTCGGCGCCCTTTCGGCCTTCTATCACGACAGCACCG
>JAGREL010000353.1 GCA_020446575.1 Novosphingobium sp.
CGACGAACCTGCTGGTCGTCTCGATTGCCAACGATCTCGGCATGGAGCCGATCGGTGTGTTCCATTTCACTCCGATCGTGCTGATCGCCGCGCTTTTCGCGCTTCCCTATATCTGGCTGGTGATGCCGCGGCTGCTCCCGGACAACACTTCGACGATCAGCCAGGAAAGCCGGACCTATCACGCCAAGCTCCGGGTCGATGCCGCATCTTCGGTCGTCGGCAAGGAGCCGGACGAGCTGCAGGCGCTCATGCCGGAAGACGTGACCTTCGAAGCCGAGCTGGACCCCGCCGGCAAGGTCGGCAACCGCATCTCCATCGCCGGCACCTACGATGCATTGCGTGAGACTTCCCGCAAGCTTGGCGCATCCTTGGCCCCGGCCTGGCTGGTCTCCCGGATCCAGAAGGACAGCGAACGGGCCGGCGAGGACCTTATCATTGCCGAGATGATCATCGCACCGGACAGCAGGTTGATCGGTCATACCCTTCAGGCTGCCGGGATCGAAGGCGTGGCTGTACTCGGCGTGCACCAGGCACGCCGTCCGTTCCGCGAGACGCGTCCGCAAAGCGTCGACGCGCCCATGGCGGAAGGGGACGTCCTGCTTGTCATGGGCCTTCCGGATGACCTCGCCGAATTTTCCGATATCGAAGGTCTGCTGATGCTCGAAGGTGGCCAGGAAATGGCACGCTCGACCAAGGCGAGGCTCGCGCTTGCGATCATGCTCGGCTCAGTAGGCCTGGCCAGCGTGGGACTCGTTCCCATCGCGATATCCTCACTGGCCGGTGCGATCCTGATGTTCGCGACCGGTTGCGTAAGATTCGAACGGGTCGGCAGGGCGCTTTCGGCAAAGGTCATTGTGCTGGTCGCGGCCAGCATCGCGCTGGGCAAGGTCGTGCTGGAATCCGGAGCTGCCGAATGGCTCGGCACCCTTTTGGCTTCTGGTCTCCAGTACCTTCCAGCGGCCGGAGTACTGGCCGCAATCATGCTGTTCGTGACGCTGCTCACCAATTTCGCCTCGAACACGACCGCAGCGGCGGTGGGTACGCCGATCGCCTTCAATCTGGCGCAGACGCTGGAGCTGCCCGCCGAACCGCTGGTCCTGGCCGTGCTGTTCGGCTGCAACCTGTGCTACGCCACGCCGGTCGCATACCAGACCAACATGATGATCCTCACGGAGGGCGACTATACCTTCCGCGACTATATCCGTTCGGGAATCCCGCTGGTTGTGATCATGACAGTAGCCCTCTCGATCTTGCTCGTAGTCCGATACGGAATCTGAAGCATTCCGGCCCTTTTGCGTACGTGAGCGGTGAAAAACCGTTAGAATCCGGAAAATCCGGGCAGCAAAATTGCTTACAGCCCTTGATCGATCCTTTCCGCTTCGAAACAATCACCGATCCAAAAGGTTCTGGTGGTGCATGAAATCACAACAACGACTCCCTCGGCCCTCTCGGCTTGTAAATGCGGCGAACCATGTCTTCCCGATTCTATGGAAGTCGCGATTATTGCCGCGAACCGAACTGGATGCCGACGCGATTTGCGAGAAGGTTGAGCGCGAGACCGAATTGGGTGACTTCGGCTGTGAATGGTTTCGTCAGCCGCTGGAGCTGCTGATCGAGGCTCTGCACGAGGAAGCGTCGCTCAGCCCTCTGGGCCTGTTCGGTGCGATCGGCCAGCTGGAGAAGGTACTGCGCGACCGGTTGTGGACGCAGCATTGGCTGAGCGAGCATCCCGAGATCGAGCAGCGCGCGTTGCATCGTCCGATTTTCGTAGTCGGCCCGATGCGTTCGGGCACGACCAGGCTTCACCGCCTGCTGGCGGCGGACGAGAGATTTTCGCATCTGCGCTTTTTCGAGACCATCTCGCCGACGCCTCGCCCGGAGTTCCGCCATGACGAGATCGACAAGCGGCGGGCCTATGCCAGGCGCCTTCTTGCGCTGGTGCACAGTCTCAATCCGAACACGGCGGTAATCCACCCGACCGGTCCGCTCGAGCCCGAAGAGGAGCTGGGGCTGCTGGTCGCATCGATGTGGGGCATGAAGCACGAGGCGCAATGGCACGTGCCGACTTACGGCCGCTGGGCCGAAGGGCAAGACGCCGCGCCCGCCTATGAGCACATGGCGCGGCTGCTGAAGCTCGTCGGCTGGGCGCGTGGCGAGGACGACCTGCGCCCCTGGGTGCTCAAGACGCCACAGCACATGCTGGATCTGCCCGCGCTGCTGCGCGTCTTTCCCGATGCGCGGATCATCTTCACCCATCGAGAGCCGCAGGCGGTGGTCGGCAGCAGCTGCTCGCTGGTGTGGAACCAGATGATCATTCATTCGAATCGCGTCGATGCCCAGGGGATCGGGCGGGAATGGCTTCGCAAGACGGCTTTGCAGATCGAGCGCATGCAGCAGGCGCGTGAGCGGCTTCCGGAAGCCCAGCGGATCGACGTCCACTTCGAGGAAATGGACCGCGACTGGAAGTCGGTCATGAAGCGCATCTACGCTTTCCTTGACATGGACATCGCGCCCGCCTTGCCGACGATGTCGCGCTATTTGCGCAGGGCGGAGCGGAAACGCACGCGTCATCCCCACCGCTACAGCCTTCCCGCTTTCGGACTGGATGCGAACGAGGTCGGAGAGAGGTTCGAGCGCTACAGGCGTGACTTCGACCTGGTTCCGCCATCGGCCGCCGCGGCGGTGCAGAAGGGCGCTCGCACGCTGCTCGAAGTCCAGACGCCTGCCTATGTCCGTGCGCTGGGCGACTGGGAACATCCAAAGGCGCCTATCGTTTCGGCCAGCAGGGCGACAGCCCGCAGGTAAGCTTCAGGCGTTAGCCTGCCTGGCCGCCCGCCATTGCGGGTTCGGCGTTCTTGAACTTCGGAATGATGCGTTCGCCCATCAGCCGGATGGTGTTCATCGTCTGCTCGTGCGTGACATGGTTGAACTGGGCGACGCCGATCAGCTCGTCGATACCCACTTCGGCGTATTGGCGCACGATATTCTCGACGGTTTCGACGCCTCCGACGCACATCCGGGCTTCGTCGATGGCGGACTGGTAGTCCTCATGGGCGACATGCTGGCGGTCTTCGACCGAAATGCTGCGTTCGTTGTATCCCTCACGCTGAGGAACATCGCCGAAGTATTTTCCGACCCGGGCGTGATGCGCCACCGAATTGGAGCCGCCCCATTCGCGTGCCTCGGCGTCGTCCTCGCCGACGTAGAGCGTGGTGAAGCCGGCGATGTTGTTGTTGATGAAATCGCCGGCCGGCTCCGCGTTCTTGAGGCCTTCGCGATAATGGCCAAGCGCTTCGGCGAGGTCGGAAGGCTTGCTGATCGTAAAGCTCAGGCAGCCGACACCGAGTTCGCCGGCTAGGCGGTAACTGGTTGGGCTGCCGCAGGCCATCCACATCGGCGGGTGCGGCTTCTGGACCGGTTTGGGCACCACGACGCGTTTGGGGAGGTCCATGTATTCGCCCTTGTACCCCTCGAATTCGCGCTCTCGCCATATGTCCGGCACGACCCGCATCGCTTCGACCATCATTCCGCGCGCGTCGGCCGCATTGATGCCGAAACCGTCCAGCTCCTCGGCGGTGGTCGAGCGCCCGCAGCCGAACTCGACGCGCCCGCGCGAGACGATATCGAGCGAGGCGACTTTCTCGGCGACCTTGAACGGATGGTTGTAGGGCGGCGGCATCAGGCAAACGCCCAGCCCGATCCGGATCCTGCTGGTGTGCTGGGCGATGGCGGCCAGGAATGTCTCGTTTGCCGAGGAGCGAGACAGGTCCTCCAGAAAGTGATGCTCGACGAGCCAGACGCCGTCGAACCCCATTTCTTCCGCATAGCGGATCTGCTCGACCGCTTCCCAGAAGGCATCGGATTCGGTCTTGCCCGCTTGTTCCAGCTCGATAGGCAATGCGATTTCGTACAGCAGGGAAAATCTCATCGGCGTATCCTCTCGTCTTGTCCGGCTGTTGCCGTTTTCCGGGAGCCTGTCAGTTGCCTGGTTGCCAGTCAAACGGGGTGCCGGACTGCTGGACGAGCGCAAGCCATCGCCGGACGGGAGAGCAAAGGGAGGGCCAGGGAATGTGTGCCCGGCCTAAAGCTTTGGCCTGATTTCCTCCATCACCCACTGCGCGTGGTCGAGATATGCCTCGACGCCTTCGACTGGCGGGATCGGCACGGAACTCATCGTTACGCCGAGTTCCTTGTAGCGGCCCAGCGCGTCGATGATTTGCTGGGCACTCAGGCCTTTGCTGGCGCTGTCGTCGCCCGAGGGCGCATGGTCGGTAGTGAGCCGGCCGGTTCCGAGGCCGTAGGACACTTCAAGCGGACGCCCGTCCCATGTCGGCTGCGACTTGATGTAGTCGATCCGCTCGGGAATCTCCTCGGGCGCGGTGCGGAAGGAAATGATCCAGCCGGAACCGAAACGGGCGACGCGCCGCAGCGCCGGCTTGCTGTCGCCGCCGATCCAGATCGGCAGATGCGGCTTCTGGACGGGCTTGGGATTGAAGCCGATATCCCTGAAGCTGATGTACTTGCCCTCGAAACTGGGTGTTTCCTGCGTCCACAGGGCGACGATCGCCTCTAGATATTCGTCAGCGATGGCGCCGCGCTCGGCATGGGGGACGCCGAAATACTCATATTCCTTTTTGATCGATCCCAGCCCGAACGTCACGGTGATGCGGCCGCCGCTCATCCAGTCGGCGGTCGCCAGCGCCTTGGCCATGATGATCGGGTGCTGGAGCGGCAGGATAGTGACGCATGAATTGAGCCGGATCCTGCTCGTCGCCCCGGCGAGCGCCGCCTGTGCGGTGGTCGCATGGAACCAGAAGTGGCCGGTATGCTGGTCGTCCGGCGGGATCGCGAGATGCTCGGGGATACCGATCATGTCGTAGCCGAGCTCTTCGGCACGCTGCGCCATGCGCAGCTGGTCTGGCCCCGTGACCGCCAGCTCCCACGGCTGGAGCATCGCCTGGATTTCCATCAGGTGGGGCAGGGGGAAAGTGAGTTTCATACTGGCATTGTTCCGGACCGAGTTACGTGGACTCGAAGCCTGCCGCATCAACCATGTCATGCTGAACTCGTTTCAGCAT
>JAGREL010000354.1 GCA_020446575.1 Novosphingobium sp.
TACATGCGCACCGGATCGTCGGTGCGTTCGACCGTTTCCTTTTTCTTGGTCTCGACGACGACCTTGCTTGGAGTGCTATCGCTGTCTTCAAGCTCGTCGACGCCGGAATCGTCATCCTCCTGCGCGTCTTCGTCGTTCTCGACGATGTTGACGCCCATTTCCGAGATGGCCGACATGATGTCCTCGATCTGGTCGGTGGACATCTGGTCCTGCGGCAGCGCTTCGTTGAGCTCGTCATAGGAAATCACGCCGCGCCGCTTGGCGCGGGCGATCAGCTTCTTGATCGAGGCTTCGTTAAGGTCGATCAGCGGTGCATCGGAGCTGTCCTGCTTCTCGGCCTGCGGTTCGTCTTTCTTCTTCGTCGCCATTCTTCCGCCCTGAACTGGAATTTTGCCCGGAAAGACTGCCTATTATAATCGGCCCTTTGCCTCAGACAGGCTTCAAATTCCAGCTCTCAGTTAAGTTTTTCCTATAAATCCTGTGTTTCAGACGCCAACCGCCGCATGCGCTCGTTGATGTCCTTCTTCCGTTTGAGCAGGCGCTGCTGCTCTTCAATGTCGAACTTCGTAGTCGCCTGTTCGATCGCGCGATCAAGCACAGGCTCTTCAAAAAGCTTGGCAATGGCTGCTGCCAGCGCTTCCACGGCCATCCGCTCTTCCGTCGTGTCGCTGACGAACGGATAGCGAATGCGCGCGTAGTCTTCGGGCAACGGCTTTGCCAGGCCTTTGTCCGCCAATATGGCCCCGATACGACTGCTTTCAAGCGTTTCCCCCGATTCGTGCAAATCGAGCAGGATTGCAAAGCGTGGATCGAGGTTCGGCGAGCATGCCAACGTGTCCGCGTGGCGGGCAATTTCCCCCGGCCAGCGGATCAGGCCGGCCAGCACTGCCGCTGCCAGCGAATCACGCGCGCCGCCGCCGCTCATCCGGCGCAAACGGCCCGCGTTTTCCGCCGAAGGCGGTGCCTGCGGCTGCGGCACTGCCCGGTTCGCTCGCCAGCTGCTTTGCCGTTGCGGATAGGCGAAGGCCGAGAAGCGGTCGAGCAAGTCGCGCCGGTACAGCGATCGGATATCGGGATCGCCGATGGTCTCGACATGGCCGAGCAGACGGGCCTTGAGCCCCGCCTTGTCTTCGGGTGTCGAGAGCGGTGCGGCGTCGCGCTCATGTGTCCACAACGTGTCGAGCAGGCTCGCCGCATCGTCGAGCAGCCGAGTCATCGCGTCTACGCCTTGCTGCTTGACGAGATCGTCCGGATCGAGGCCCGAAGGCAGGCGCACGATCCTGAGCGAATGGGAAGGGCGCAGCAGGGGCAGGGCGCGCACAATCGCCCGCATCGCAGCACGCTGGCCGGCGGCATCGCCGTCGAAGCACAGGATCGGCACCTCGACGATCCGCCAGAGCATCTCGAGCTGGCGTTCGGTGAGTGCGGTTCCCAGCGGCGCGACGCATTCGCCGATGCCCGCCGCGGACAGCGCGATCACGTCCATATAGCCCTCGACCACGACCATCCGTCCGGACTGGCGTGCCAACGGACCGGCGCGGTGCAGGTTGTAGAGCGTGCGTCCCTTGTCGAAGAGCGGGGTGTCGGGTGAGTTGAGGTATTTCGGCGCGTCGGTCTTCGAGGCGTCGAGAATACGGCCGCCGAACGCGATTACGCGACCACGCGCGTCCTCTATCGGCAGCATGAGCCGGCCACGGAAGCGGTCGTAGGGCTCGCGATCCTCAACGGAAATGCGCAGGCCCGCCTCGATCAGTTGCTTTTCGTCGAACTGGCCGAGCGCCTGCTTCAGGGCGTTGCGGCTGTCCGGCGCAAGGCCGAAGCCGAACCGGGTGATCGTGTGTTGATCGAAGCCGCGCGACGTCAGGTAGTCGCGGGCGCCCTGGCCGGCAGGGGCAGCGAGATTGGCAGCGAACCAGCTCTGCGCGGCCTCCGTCACATCGTAGAGGAAGTTGCGCTGCTCGGCCTGCTTCGCCGCTCGGGGATCGGGGGCTGGGACGTCCATGCCCGCTTCGGCGGCCAGTTCCTTCACCGCGTCCATGAACGAGAGCCCGCGCTGGTCGGTCATCCAGC
>JAGREL010000355.1 GCA_020446575.1 Novosphingobium sp.
GCGAGGCGATGTACCGCGTGCGCATCCACGGCGATCCACCGCTCGAATGCCAGCTGATGGGCCAGAAGGACGCAGACGGCCGGCATCCCTTCCTGGGATTGCCGTGGACCGGGCTGGTCGGCTGCACGGTGGTGCCACAGGTATGCGATGCCGCAACCGGTGTCGTCACGCACATGGACCTAGGGGTAGTCCAGCCAAGGGGACTGGTGCGGCGCTGAGTGCGAAGCTCGCAGTCAACCACCTTGGCCGTTCACACGGCTTCGACCGACACTTCCAGCCCGGAATAAAGCAGCATGCCGGTGATCGGGTCTACGTCCCTCGTGGTCGAGGTCAGCCGGTTGACATTCATTTCGTCCGACCAGCCGTGCGGCACGTTAATGCAGCCTGCCCGCAATGTGTCGTCGATCTTCATGCTGCGCCGGACATTGCCGTTCGCGCTCCGCACTTCCACCAGTGCGCCCTCCTCGATGCCTGCCTTCCGGGCGTCCTGCGAGTTCATGAACACAAAGGGCTTGTCGCGCACTTCCAACAGCTTCGAATTCTCGTGGTATTTCTGGCGCCGGGGGATGAGAATGAGCGAGCCAGCCTCTTCGGCATTTTCCCGGGCCTCGAGATCGCGCAGCTGATCGGCCAGCGGCTGCGGAGCCAATCGCCAGCCGCCGATCTTCTCGTCCACGAAGCGCTGGACCCAGCCGATCACGGGCTCGCCGAACATCAACCGCTCCGACTGGATCTCGGCGAAGTCCACATCCGAATTCGCGAGGATATATTCGATCACGGTGTCGTCGGTCGCGGTTTCGATATCGAGCCCCGGGAAGAAATCCATGCCCATGCGTTTGCCAAGCTGGCCCACGACCCACCAGTATGCCTTGCGCTGCCCCAGCGGTTCCACCATCGCAGGCGTATACTGCGTCACCATCAGCGGGAACGAGCTGTCGGTTACGAAGGAAATGTCCGACCGCTCCAGCTGGTCCTTGGTGGGCAGCACATGCGTGGCGATATCAGTGGTCCGTGTATGGCGGACATCCAGAACCGCCAGGACGTCGAGCTGCTTCAGCGCTTCGTAGGTACGGCCGGTTTCGGGGAGGCATGTTTCGAGATTGCCGCCGAATACCAACATGGCCTGCAAATGCCGCGCCGCGATCTCGTCCGGGATAGCGGCGCAGGGATAGTCGCCGGCCGTGCCCCGAAGCTCGGGACGGCTTTCCGGCCCCGGCCGGTTCCAGCCCTCTTCCGGGGCAGCGGGGAAATCCTTCAGGTCCTTCCGATTGATCAGCCCGGGATTCACCCAGGCGCCACCTTCGCGGTCCAGCGATCCGGTCACGATCATCAGGGCAAGGCTGAGCCACTGCGTCACGTTCCCGGCCCGCTGCATGGTGATGCCCGTTCCCGTTTCGACGGAGAGGCGCCCTGCCCTGCGGACTGCAGACAGCAGATCGGCGAGCTGCTGCTGCTCGATGCCGCACACAGCCGCGGTCCGCTCCAGCGTGAAGCGCTCTACCGCAGCTTTCAGCCTTTCCGCGCCTTGCGCGTGGCGCTGGATGTAGTCGAAGTCCGCGCCTTCCTGCAGCAACTCGCGGATCAGGTAGCCGAGTATGGCGTAATCGGTGCCAGGACGTGGCGCGATATGGCCGTTGGAACGCTGCGCGGTTTCCGAATTGCGGGGATCGATCGTCCAAAGCTCCGCCCCGTGCGCCCGCATGTCGCGCATGGCTGCCGTCGGTGCGTGCATGTTGATGGTGCGGGTGTGCGAGATCACCGGATTGGTGCCCATGAAGATGACCAGCTTGGTGCGATTGAGGTCGGCCCTGGGCTCGAGGCCGGAGATGCCGGTGACCATTTCCGCGGCAACGGTCTTGGCGACGCTGTCGATGGTCATGTCGCTATAGGCCGATGGCGTGCCAACCGTTCTCAGAAAGGAGAGCAGGCTCAAGAATCCGCTGGCATCAAGGAAGCCGCCGCCGCCGATAAAGGTGCCGACGCCGCGCGGCCCGGCCTGTTCGACGATCCCGGAAAGCCTGGCGGCCAGATCGTCGAGAACATGATCCCAGGTCGTCGGGCGCAATTTCCCGTTTTCGCGGATCAACGGCACGTCGATGCGATCTTCGCGATGATGGTCCCCCGGCAGCGAACGACCCTTGGGGCAGGTATAGCCGCGCGAAACGGGATGTTCCCTGTCGGCCCGAACCTTGAGGACCTGCTGCCCTTCAAGTTCGACGATGATGCCGCAACCGGAACCACAGATCCGGCAAAAGGACTTTCTTTCTGTACTCGCCATTGCAGGGATCCACTCTTCAAACGGTTCGTCTTTTTCATGCCGGAAGTGCAATCGGGGCTGGATGCAGACCCCGGGTGCCGCCCGATCTCCCGGCCACAGCCTATCACAGGATAGTACCGTCAACGAAGCACAAGACAATCGCATGTTTTCCGTGCAGCCGTGAGTGCCCAGATTAAGACGACCGCCTTGGTTTCCCGGATCCTAGCTGCGGATTTCGCTGGTTTCGGCATCGGCGCGTCCTTTTGTGTCAATGCCAAGGTCGAAGGCAAAATGGTGCGAGCCGGCAACCAGCCACGTCGCACCGCCAATGGCGCCCATGACCAGGCGCAGCAGACCGAACGCAATGGAAAGCGACAGCGCTGCTTCCCCCGCTACGCCGGCAGAACCGAGAAATACCACGAAGGCGGCCTCGCGCAGTCCCCAGCTTCCGAGCGAGATTGGGATCATCGCCGCGAGCAAGGCCGCGGGTGCAAGCGCAAACAACGTTGCGAAGGGAATCTCGAGTTGCAGGCTCGCCGCAACAGCCGCGAGGACCGCAACGCGAACGACGTGCTGCGCGACGGCAAGCGCCAGGCAAATTACGGTGCCCGCCCCGTCCTGATGCACGCGCCGGAAATCATCAACCAATGCAAGGATTCTGTTCAGAAATGACAGGCGCTGAACGCGGCGAAGCTGGGGCAAGGCCAGAATCATTGCGTAGGCTGCGATCAGAGCTGCACCCCCCGATGCCGCGATTGCGATGAGTGCTGTACGCCCGACGCCGCCTCGAACCACTTCCAGCGCTATCGGCAGGCCGAGCAGGATCACCGCGATCAGCGTGGCAAACGACACAAACCGCATCGTCAACACCGGGCGAAGTGCCGTGCCGATGGGAGCGCCCAAACGCTGCATCTGGACTGCCCTGAAGATGTCCCCACCGAATGTGGACGGTGCCAGATTGCCGAAGAACATCCCGGCCAGGCCGTAAACCAGAGACGCTCGAAAGCGTAACCTGTGACCGAGGATCCGCATGACTACGGAAAAGCTGAGGGCATCGAGAACAATTATCCCGAACATCAACGCAAGCGATACCGCCAGCCAGTCCGGCCGTGCCTTGGCCAGCAGCTCCAGCATTCGCGGCAAGTCGGCCGCGCTCGCCGCGAACCAGAACAGCAGAGCCGTTACCGTGAACTTGACAAGCAGCTTGGCAAAGCGATCCATTACACAGCGATACCAGCAATCCCGATGCTCGGGGAGCGCTTGAACCACTCCCGATTTGGGACAGGCCCGGCGCCCACATTGCGGGTTTCGGATTCCCGAGGCCATGTTAGAACATTCAAGAATGCGGAAAGGCGCCACGATGACTGATGGGCTGGCCAGCCGTCGACTGCTGATGATCGGTTTGGACGCAATCAGCCTCCCTTTCGTTCGCGATCATCTGGAGTCCTTGCCCAATTTCGCTTCGCTGCTCGAGCGAGGGCTCTGCCACACGCTCAAAACGCCCGGGAAGTATATGAGCGCCGCGACGTGGCCGACATTCGCTTCCGGCCTTCAGCCAGGCGAACACGGCCATTATTACCCGTTTCAGTGGAACGCCGAAAAACAAAGCATGCTGCGTTTCAGCAAGCCGATATGGTCGTCTCGATACCGGTACGAGCCATTCTGGCATCCCGTGGCCCGGCAAGGCGTCCCGACGATCGCATTCGACATTCCCTACGCGATATTCGATGACGAGCCGCCGTGCATGGAGGTTTCCCACTGGTCATACCAAAGCACTGGGGTTGCCCACACCTCGGACCCGGAATTGCTACGCGATGTTCGCCGGCGCTTCGGCCGCAGGCCGATGGGCACGGAAGTGCAGATCCCCAAGACGGCCCGGCAATGTGCAACCCTGCGCGACCGCCAAATTCAAGCGGCCGCCAGCAAAGGCGATGCAATCCTGTACATGCTCGACAAGCCGTGGCGCCTCTTCCTGACGGGATTTTACGAAGTCCACCGGGCAGGCCATAATCTCTGGCCGGTGGAAGGAGAATTCGCGTCCAAGGCAGCCCCCGATGCGTTGCTCGCGGTATATCGCGAGATCGATCGCCAGCTCGGCAGAATCATTGGGCGTGTTGAACAGGACGATGCAGATACGTCGCTGCTGCTATTCGCGCTTCATGGAATGGAACCGAACCGGGCGCAGGGCCATTTCCTCGACGAGATCATCAATCGGCTCAATCGCCGCTATCTCGGCAAGCAGCCAAAGCAGGGCGAGAAGGCCAAGCCATTGAACGTGATGGCTTTTCTGCGGTCACGGCTTCCGTCGACCTTGCAGTATCGCCTTACGCAGCTTCTCGGCGAGGATATTCAGGACTGGGTCGTGAATCGCGCGCTGCTTGCGGGCCGTGACTGGCAGCAAACTCCGTCATTCGCTCTGACATCCGGGGGCGAGGGGTTCATTCGGCTCAACATCAAGGGACGCGAACGGGAGGGTTTCTTTGAGCCGGGAAGCACCGCTCTCCAAGACTATCTGGATTGGCTCCGCGCGCGGCTCGCGGAGATCCGCGTAGCCGCGACGGGAGAGCCTCTGATCGACGAGATCCTTCTTGCCGACGAACGTTTTCCGGGTGCACGAAGTGA
>JAGREL010000356.1 GCA_020446575.1 Novosphingobium sp.
CACAATTCCGGCCACTGGACGATCGAGGGCGCGGTGACCTGCCAGTTCGAAAACCACGTGCGCGCGATCTGCGACCTGCCGCTCGGCGACACCGCGCTGGCGGGCAAGGGCGCCGAGATGCGCAACCTGATCGGCGAGGATGCCGCGAGCTGGGCAGAGGTTCTGTCCGACCCCACCGCCCACCTGCACCTCTACGGCAAGGCCGAGGCCCGCCCGGGCCGCAAGATGGGCCATGTCACGCTGGTCTTGACGGACTAGGCCGGCCCCATGGCGCAGTCCCTTTTCCTGATCTATGCGCGCGCCGCCAACGGCACGATCGGCAAGGATGGCGCCCTGCCCTGGCACATCCCGGCCGATCTCAAGCGCTTCAAGGCGCTAACCATGGGAGAAGATGGGGCGGGCAAGCCGATGATCATGGGCCGCAAGACGTTCGAGAGCTTTCCCAGGCCCCTGCCCGGACGCCGCCATATCGTGCTGACCCGCGACCCCGAATGGCGCGCCGAAGGCGCCGAAGTGGTCCGCACTGTCGGCGACGCGCTTGCGCTTGCCGGAGACGGCGAAGTCGCGGTCATCGGCGGGGCGGAGATCTACGGGCTGTTCCTCCCGCTCGCACAGCGAGTCGAACTGACCGAGGTGCATGCCCGTTACGACGGCGACACGCATATGCACGCGCTGGGCGAGGAATGGCAGGAAGTATCGCGCGAGGAACATCCGGCGGACGAGGGACGGCCTGCATTCGCTTTCGTGACGCTTGAGCGCACCCTATAGGCGGGCGTAAGATGATTCGTCTCGATCACCGTGATCCGATTCCCGAAAGCCTGCACGGCGCGGTGCTCGCGCTGGGCAATTTCGACGGGTTCCACCAGGGCCATCAGGCCGTGGTCAATGCGGCCGTTTCCTGGGCGCGCGAGGAAGGGCGGCCGGCGATCGTCGCCACGTTCGATCCGCATCCGGTGCGCCACTTCTTCCCGGATACCGAGCCCTTTCGCCTGACCACGCTCGACCAGCGGCAGGAGCTGTTCGCGCAGGCCGAGGCCGATGCGATGCTTGTGTTCCATTTCGACGGCTCGATCGCCGGCATGCTGGCCGATCGCTGGGTGGAGGAAATGATCGCCGGCCACATCCACGCCGCCGGAGTGATAACGGGCGAGGACTTCACTTTCGGCAAGGGCCGCAGCGGCAATCCCGAATCGCTCAAGCGCCTTGGCGCGCAGTTCGGGATCGAGGCGCGCGCGGTGCCGGCGGTGTACGACGGCGAAGGGCCGGTCTCCTCCAGCCGCATCCGCGACGCGCTCACGGCCGGCGACTGCGAAACCGCGACCCGGCTGCTGACTCGCCCCTTCGCGATCCGCGGCATCGTCGAGCATGGCGACAAGCGGGGGCGCGAGATCGGCTATCCCACCGCGAATCTGTCGCTCGGCAGCTACCTGCGTCCGCGCTACGGCATCTATGCGGTGACCGGCGCCCTGCCCGGCGGGCGAGTGGTGCACGGCGCGGCCAATCTCGGCATCCGCCCGACCTTCGAGCCTCCCAGGGAATTGCTCGAACCGTACTTCTTCGATTTCGCAGAAAACGTGTACGGGCAGGAAATCGAAGTGGCCTTCCACCATTTCCTGCGGCCCGAGGAAAAATTCGCCAGCCTCGATGAACTCACGGCGCAGATGGAGCGGGATTGCGAACGTGCCCGCGAATTGCTCGACGCCTTGCCGACCCAATAATCACAGCGCCACGCCGCGCAGGCGGGGCCTATCCAATGTATCATCCGACAGAAAGCCTTTGTCTCAATGTCGAAACCTTATCCGGGTCCCTGCCTTCGCGGGGACGACGAATGCGGGCGCGTGAACAAACCCGCCCTTTTCCCAGCCTGCAGTTTGCTCTAACGGCGCTGGCACGATGACCGAACAGCGCGATTACCGAGACACCGTCTTCCTGCCGAAGACGGATTTTCCGATGAAGGCCGGCCTCCCGCAGAAGGAGCCGGGCATTCTCGCGCGCTGGCAGGAACAGGACCTTTACGGCAAGGTGCGCGAGGCGCGCAAAGGCCGGGAGAAGTTCATCCTCCACGACGGCCCGCCCTACGCCAACGGCGACATGCACATCGGCCACGCGCTCAACCACATCCTCAAGGACATGGTGGTGCGCACGCAGACGCTGCTGGGCAGGGATGCGCCTTACGTGCCCGGCTGGGACTGCCACGGCCTGCCGATCGAGGGGAAGATCGAGGAACAGTACCGCGCCAGGGGCCTCGACAAGGACCAGGTACCCGTCAACGA
>JAGREL010000357.1 GCA_020446575.1 Novosphingobium sp.
GCGGTCGAACAGGACGATTTCGCCCGCGGCGGGAAGATGCGCGACATAGCGCTGGAAATACCATTGCGACTTCTCGCGCTCGGTCGGCGTGCCCAAGGCAACGATCTTGGCGATACGCGGGTTCATGTTCTCCGTGATGCGCTTGATCACGCCGCCTTTGCCGGCCGCGTCGCGACCCTCGAAAATGACGACGATCTTGAGGTCATGCTGCTTGACCCATTCCTGCAGCTTGACGAGTTCGATCTGCAGCTTGCCGAGTTCTTCCAGATACACCTTGTTCGATAGCTTGGTGCTTCCGTTCTCCGTCTTATCCTTGCCATTCCCCGTTTTTACCTTGCCGTTGCCGCTTTTTCCCATTTCCTGTCTCCGTTGGTTTGGCCCCAAGGACGAGCGGCAGATGCGGTTATCGGTTGCCCCGGACGCATGATGCGTCGCCGATGTCCCCAAGTGGTCGCGCGTCCAATCCAGGGAAAACTCAGTTTCCCGGACGATTGCTTGTCGGGGCCTTCGCGCAGGCAAAATCCGGGTGCACGCAAACAGCCCCGATAGTTGAATGATTGCCGCCTGGTGGATTTTGTGCGTGGCTCTATCGACGGTCTCGTTGGCCCGCGACACGATCACGACATTGGTGACCGCCGCGCGCCGATCCCGAAGGAAATCCGCACGCGCTCCGCAAATTCAGGTCGATCCTCTGGATGACCGGATGATGACATTGCCCTTCGGCCATGGCAACCGGTTTTGAAAGGTGCCGCCGCTCACCACTGCCTGCTCACTGAAACCGCGAACCTGCGCCCCAGCGCGTCGTTGATCGAGAGCGGCACGATGTAGCCGTAGTATTCCTGCCCGACCCGGTTGAACAGGTTGGTGACTGAAAAGGTCAGCCGCATGTCCGCCCCGGCATTCACGAACAAAGAGGTGTCCACCGTCGCAAAGGCCCTGAAGTGGTCGATCTCTCGCGTGTCGTTGGGGCTGGGACCGCGGTTGTCGCGCGCCAGCAGTTGTTTGCCCGTGTAATTCACATGGGTTTGCAGGCCCCAGTGGAGGTTGGCATAGCGCAGCCGCAGCTGACCCTGCCATTTCGGATCGCCCAGCAGCCCGTCCGACCGCGCGGGCGCTACGCCTGTGATGTCGATGAGGCGGTGGCGCAGGTGGAACAGGTCGCCGCCGATTTCCAGCGCGCCGGCAATGCCGAGCCGGTCAAGCCCGGTGCGGTAGTCCAGGCCAGCCTGCACGCCGCTCATCCTGATGCGCTTGCCGTTGACATAGCCCGTTGTCACCGCCGGGTTCTGCGCGTCCGAGACCACTTGTCCGTTGGCATCGCGCGTGATCAGCGAACAGAAGCGATTGCCGGCGGCCGGATCGGATGTGTTGAAATCGGGATTGTCGAAGCAGCCCTGAGCGATCTCCTCGACCGTGAGGCTGGCGATGGGATCGGCGATGTTGATGTCGAGATAGTCGGCGGTCAGCGTCAGCCCGGGCACGACGCGCGGACGGACGACAGCACCGAAAGTGAAGCTGTCGGCCTGCTCGTTGCGCAGGTCCGGATTGCCGCCGCTGATCCCCGGTACGCTGGTGGTCGCGGCGATGAGCGGGGTCGCGGTGGGATACCGCTGCAGGAAGGCGTTGCAGTTCGCCCGGCGGATATCGGGCACGGGTCCCGCGTCGATATTGGCGGTGGAGCACAGGTCCGGCACGCCGGTCGCGATGCTTGAGCGCTGCGAATAGAGTTCGAGGATCGAGGGCGCTCGAAACGAACGGGTGAAGTTACCCCGGAATTCCACGTCGCGGACCGGCGCGAACGTGCCTCCCGTCGACCAGGCGGTGAAATTGCCATTGGCGCTGTTGGCGACGCGGCGAATGCGGGCGAAGGCAAGCAGCTTCGAGATGATCGCCCCGTTGTCCGGCGTGATCAGCGGCAGCAGCACTTCGGCGAAGACCTCGTCGAGATTGTAGCTGCCCTTGGTCGGCGCGATCGCGACCGAGCGGCCCGATCCGGCTTGCAGGAAGGCGTCGGGATCGAAATCGGCCTTCTCTCCGTGATGCTCGAAACCGATGTTGAACGCTGCCGGATTGCCGAAGATATCGAAAGGCGAGCCGCCGATATTGGCGTTGACGACAAGCTGTTCGAGACGCGATTTCGCCACTGTCTCTTGCAGAATGTAATCGAGCGCGGCCTGGCTGGGCGCACCGGCGCCGAACAGGTTGAGCGGCACGCAGGCCGGATCGGCGACCGGTGTCTGGCCGGTCGGAAAGCCGGTCACCGTAGGCGTCGTGGTGCAGGCGATTTTCCCTTCGACCAGCGCCACGTTCACGGCGTTGACGAATTTCTGCTGATCTATGCTCTGGCCATGATCGGTGAAATCACTGCGCCCGAAGTTGACGGAGACCTCGAAGCCGTATTCGCGTCCGCCGAGGTTCAAGCCGCCCTCCACTCCGAAGACGCCGCGATAGAGCTTGCTGTCGGACGATCCGGTCAGGTCCGCAAGGTCCTCATGGGCGCGGCTGAGCTGGAAGGTGTCGCCATATCCCAGCGCCACAAGCTGCTCGCGCGCCTGCGTCGTCAGGAAGGGATTGTCGGTGCGGAAGGTCAGTGCGCCCGAAACGCCGCCGAACAGCGGTGCATTGAAGCTCGGCAGCTGCACCGGTTCATCGGCCTTGCCGTGGTAGAACAGTCCTTCGGCGAAGAAGCGCAGCTGCTCGGTCAGGTCGTAAGTGAAAAACAGTGCGGCGTTCAGCCGCTCGAGCCGCGAGGTGATCGGCACGTAATCGAACAGTCTCAGCCCGTCGCCGCCGGAAGCGGTCGCCGCGGCGGCCAGTATGCCCGGTATCGGTGCGCCGAAAACGGTGCCGGTATCGTGGGGCACCAGCGATCCGTCCGGGGCGAAGCGGTATCGGTATGCGCCCGATCCGCTCGACAGCACGCCGCCCGGCGTTATTGCCGGCAGTGCGAAATCGCGGATCAGGATCGAGCCCGGATAGCCGTCCGAAAGGCTGTCGTTGAAACCGATATTGGGATTGACCCGGCCGTCATTGGCCGGCGTGCGGTCTGCCGGACCGAGCAGGGACGCCAGGTTGAAGAACGAACAGACGCCGGCCTGCAAGGTGGTGCAGGGATTGGTCGTCTTGCCCAGGTTGGCGCGGAAGAAGGCGCGGTCGTCGGCTACCACGCTGCTCTGCCGGTCGTAACTGATCGCCCCGGTGAAACTGCCGCGACCCTGCGCGAAGCTGCTGCCGCCCGCCGCTGCCGCGCTCCAGCGAAAGCCGTCGCCCTGTTCGGTGACGCCCGAGATCGCGCGCAGCTCAAGCTTGCGCAGATTGTGCTTGAGGACGACGTTGACCGTGCCGGCGATGGCGTCGCTGCCATAGACCGGCGCGCCGCCGATCGAGACACGGTCCACGCGCTCGACGAGGATCGCCGGGATCGCATTGAGGTCCACCTGCGTTCCCGGCGTCGCCCTGCCGAAGATGGTCGGCACGTTGGAAGAAACCACGCGGCGGCCATCGACCAGCGTCAGCGTGCGGTTGGACCCCAGCATGTAGGCGTTGATGAAATTCACGCCCTGGCCGAAGCTCGGCTGGGCGCTCTCGGGCGTCACCGATCCGCGATAGCCCGGCGTTTCGTTGAGCGCATCGGCGACATTGGCAAGTCCGCGTTCCGCCATCCGCTCGCCGTCCAGCGAAACGGTCGGCTCCGTTCCGTCGATCTGCGGCGCGCGAATGCGAGAGCCGGTGACCAGGATCGAAGGCGCTTTGGCCTCGCCCGAGGCGACTCGCTGCGCAAGAGCATTCTCCGCATTGGCCAAGGCAAGCGCGGCCATGCAGGCGCAGCCGAGAGGCAACGCCTCTTTCAGATGTGAATTCAAAGTGCGACCCCTGATTGCCGGGAAAATCCCGCCCGGCCGAATGCGACTCCAACTTGCGGGGAATAAAGCATTTTCAGGCGGGAGCTTGCAAGTCGATTGACCCGCCCCGACTCGGCGTTTAACCGGTTGGTTAAACCGCATGGACGCAAAACCGTGAAGCAGCCGGCCTGCGGCCTGCCGATCGGCGCAACGCGAAGGAAGGGAAACTACATGGAACTGGATAGCAGCGTCGCCGCCGTCGTCACCGGGGGTGCTTCGGGTCTTGGCGAGGCGACCGCCCGCGCGCTTGCGGCCAAGGGGGTGAAAGTCGCGATTTTCGACCTGCAGGAAGAAAAGGGCAAGGCCGTTGCCGAGGAAATCGGCGGCACCTTCTGCGAAGTGAACGTCACCTCGGACGAGAGCGTGGATGCCGGCTTCGCCAAGGCACGCGAAGCCCACGGGCAGGAGCGCATCCTCGTCAATTGCGCGGGTATCGGCAATGCCATCAAGACCGTGAGCCGCGACAAGCAGACCGGCGAGATCAAGCATTTCCCGCTCGATGCCTTCGAATTCGTCATCCAGATCAACCTGATCGGCACATTCCGCTGCATCGCCAAGTCGGCGGCCGGCATGCTGACGCTCGATCCCCTGGGCGAGGACGGCGAGCGCGGCGCGATCATCAACACCGCCTCGGCGGCGGCGGAAGACGGCCAGATCGGCCAGGCCGCCTATTCGGCTTCGAAAGGCGGCGTCGTGGGCATGACTCTGCCGATCGCGCGCGACCTCATGAACGAGGGTATCCGCGTGAACACGATTCTGCCCGGCATCTTCAAGACTCCGCTGATGCTGGCACTTCCGCAAAAGGCACAGGACGTGCTCAACGCCTCGGTGCCGTTCCCGAAGCGCATGGGCGTGCCCCCGGAATATGCGCAGCTCGCTCTTGCCATCATCGAGAACAGCTATTTCAACGGCGAGGACGTGCGGCTGGACGGTGCCATCAGAATGCCGCCGCGCTGACAAGGCTATCGGGATGGGCGCCGTCGAACTGTCACCGCCGCCGGGCGCGCGTGAGCAACTGCTGGAGACGGCAAGCACCATCATGCGCGAGGGCGACGTCGCCGATATCTCGCTTTCGGAACTCAGCCTGCGCTCGGGCCTCAACTCGGCGCTGGTAAAGTATTATTTCGGCAACAAGGCGGGTCTGCTGAAAGCCTTGCTCGACCGCGACTGGCAAGCGATCGTCACCAGCGTCGACGCGTTGGTGGCAAAAGACGGCTGGGACCCGGAATCGAAGCTCAGGCGGCATATCTCCAAGGTCGTCGATACCTTCTACACCGTGCCCTATCTCAACCGGCTGACCATGCGGCTGGTGCGAGACAGCGACGAAGCCGAGGCGCGGCGCATCGCCGACTGCTATCTCTCGCCGATGTACCGCGCCTATGAGGAGCTTATCGGCGAAGGCGTGGAAGCCGGGGTGTTCCGGCCGATCGACCCGCAGCTGTTCTATTTTACCGTCACCGGCGCGGTGGACCGCTTCTTTTCGGCTCGTCTGGTGTTGAAACATTGCTTCAATCAGGACACGCTGACCGAAGAATTGCGCGACCGCTATCGCGAGCACACCATCGACATCATCATGGCAGGTATCCTTGCACGCTGAAAAATCGGACAAATGGCACATCGGTGTGATCGGAGGCTCCGGCCTCGCCGATGGTATCGCGCTGAAGGATGCGCAGGAAATCGAAGTTTCCAGCCCCTTCGGCGAGCCGTCGGGACCGGTCACGACCGGCACGCTCGAAGGCCGGCGCTTCACTTTCATCGCCCGGCACGGTGCGGGGCACCGGATTCCGCCCGGGGACGTCAATTTTCGCGCCAATATCGACGTGCTGAAACGCTGCGGGGTGACCGACATTCTCGCGATCTCGGCGATCGGCTCGCTGCGCGAGGAATATGCGCCCGGCCATTTCGTCGCCGTCGATCAGATCATCGACCGGACCGGCGCCCGCGAGCGCAGTTTCTTCGGGCCGGGGCTCGTGGCCCATGTCAGCCTGGCCGAACCGGTCTGTTCGCGGCTTTCCGGCCTTGCGTCGATAGCCGCCGGCCTGGCTGGTGCCAGGGTTCACAAGGGCGGCTGCTATATCGTCGTGGAAGGTCCCCAATTCTCGACGCGCGCGGAAAGCATGCTTTTCCGGCAATGGGGCGCCGACGTGATCGGGATGACGGCGATGCCGGAAGCGCGCCTCGCGCGTGAGGCCGAGCTGCCCTATGCGCTGCTCGGCATGGTGACCGACTGGGATTGCTGGCGCGAGGAAGAGGGCGGGGTCGAGGCTTCGCAAATCCTTGAAGTGATGCACGCGAATGCCGGCCTGGCCCGCGAGACCGTCGATGCTTTCGCCGGGCTCCTTCCGCAACGGCGCGAGCCCAGCCCCATCGACCACGCGCTCGATCACGCGATCGTCACCGCTCCCGATGCGCGCGATCCCCGCCTTGCCGCCATGCTGGACGCCGTCGCGGGAAGAGTGCTGGGGAGCTAAAGCCTCATCGTCCTTGCTTGAAACCAACTTCGTCATCCCGCGAAAGCGGGGACCCGGTTGCTGACGATGCGACGGATTTCAAACCTGGAAACTGGGTTCCCGCTTTCGCGGGAATGACGACTTGATCCGAGACGCTCCACGGAAGAAGGCGTCCATTTACAAGTTGCAAAACGGCTGACGGCCCCTTCGCGCGGAGGAGGAGATGCGCGAAGGGGCCGCTGCCCCCCACAAAGGGATTGGTGCCCGGCTTACTTGTGGCCGGGGCCGCCGCCGGAGAAGGCGTCGGCGATCGAGCAGGCCGCCGGGCCGAGGATGACGACGAACAGGACCGGCAGAATGAACAGGATCAGCGGCACGGTCATGATCGCAGGCAGTCGGGCCGCCTTTTCCTCGGCGCGCATCATGCGTTCGTTGCGGAATTCCGCGGAAAGCACGCGCAACGCCGATGCCAGCGGGGTACCGTAGCGCTCGGTCTGGATCATGGTGGTGACCACGCCCCTGACCGAATCGAGATTGACGCGGTAGGCAAGGTTCTCGAAGGCCTGCCTGCGCTCGGTGAGGAATGACAGCTCGATCGAGGTCAGCGTGAACTCGTCGCCGAGCTCGGGGAAGGCGCGGCCGAATTCCCGGGCGACACGTGCGAAGGCTGCGTCGACCGTCAGGCCGGCTTCCGCGCAGATGACCAGCAGGTCGAGCG
>JAGREL010000358.1 GCA_020446575.1 Novosphingobium sp.
CGGGGCAGAAAGTATAGCCGAAATAGACAATCCGGTACTTTCCGTCGAAGTCCTTCCAGTGGACGGTCTTGCCATCCTTGTCGACCAGAGTGAAAGGCCCGCCGATCTGCGCGCCTTCCAGCGGGGGATGCTCGGGCGCGCTTGCGGATGGACCGTCGCAGGCGAACAGTGCAAGTGGCAGGACAAGGGCGGCAAGAACGCGAATTTGGTAGGTCATGGCGCGGCGGTTCATGCTCTGCTAAAGCTTTCGGCGCAAGAAGCGAGATCGCGCGCAGGTTAGCGCGCGCTCGGAAGGAGGACAATTTCGGTGGTGAAGGGAAGCAGGAGCCGGGGCGGGGCGCTGATGCGCATGCTGCTGCCGCTGCTTGTGGGCAGCCTGGCAATGACTAGCCCGGCGCAGGCGCAATTCTCCCAGGGTTTCAAGTTTCTCGAAGCCGTCAAGAAGAAGGACGGAGTCAAGGTCGAAGAAGCGATCAACGAGCCCGGCTCGACGGTCGTCAACACCCGCGACGTGACATCCGGTGAAACCGCACTGCACATTGTGACAGCTCGCCGCGACCTGACCTGGATGACCTATCTCATCCAGAAGGGTGCGAATGTGAACGCGCGCGACGGCAAGGGCGTCACGCCGTTGCAGCTCGCCACGAACCTCGGCTTTCTGGAAGGCGTGGAACTCCTCGTCGCGAGGGATGCCGATCTCGACGAATCGAACGATGCCGGGGAAACGCCGCTGATCTCGGCCGTCCATCGCCGCGATATCGCCATGCTGCGTGTCCTCTTGAAGGGTGGCGCAGATCCCGACCGGGCGGACAATTCCGGCCGTTCGGCGCGCGACTATGCCACGCTTGCCGGGCGCAACAGCCCGCTGCTCGCCGAAATCGAGGCCAATGCGAAGCCGAAGGAACAGCAGGCCGGCTCGCAGGCAGTCTACGGCCCGACTTTCTGACCTCCATGGCCGATCCTGAAGACCTGACGCTCGACGAATTGCGGCTGGAGCTGGCTCCGCGCGTCGCCGCCGCGGCCGTCTTCGACGGCTGGACAAGGCAAGCCGTCGCCAGTTCCGCGGCTGAGGCGGGTGTCGATGCGGATGTTGCCGCCTATGCTTTCCGTGGCGGGGCGATGGACATGATTGCGGCCTGGATTGCCCATGTCGATGCGCGTATGGAAGAAGCGATGCTGCCCGATGTGCTGGCTGTCATGCCCGTACGCGAGAGGATCCGCGCGCTTGTGCTGTTCCGGCTCGAGGCGGTTACCGGAATGGAAGAGGCACTGCGCCGCGCGCTGGCCATCATGGCGATGCCGCAGAACGCGGGGCAGGCGCTGAAGCTGGGCTGGCACAGCGCCGACGCGATGTGGCGGCTTGCGGGCGACACAACCGCCGATTTCAACCATTATTCCAAGCGCGCGATCCTTGCCGCGATCTATGCCGCAACTCTTGCCGTGTTCGTCGACGACGAAAGCGAAGGCAAGGCGGAGACCCGGGCCTTTCTCGACCGCCGGATCGAAGGCGTGATGCGCTTCGAGAAGGCAAAGGCGCAATTGCTGAGGTCCGATGATGACCGTTTCAGCCTCGCGCGCTTCCTCGGCCGCCTGCGCTATCCCGCAAGCTGACCGGGCAGCCAGGCGGATCGCATCCGCGAATTGATCTGGGACAATGCGGGATTTTTTGCAGCAGTTATTGCGAACCAGTTGCAATTAACTGTCCAATCTGGCAGCGCAGAGCCATGACCCTCGATCTTCTCCCGATCGGACAGCGTGCCCGCATCGTTGCGGTCGACTGGTCGCGCGTTGTCGATGAGGAGGCGCAGAGGCTGCGCGCGCTCGGGCTGGACGAGGGCGCGAAGGTCACCGTCGCCCATCGGGGGGTGTTCGGCGGGCGCGATCCGCTTGCGGTTATGATCGGGCGGATGAATGTCGCGATGCGGCGTGCCCACGCTCAGGCCATGCAGGTCGAGGTGGTCTGAGATGAACGGAAAGTTCTGAATGTCCCGGCACCGGACAGCGGCCCTGGTCGGCAATCCCAATGCGGGCAAGAGCGCGCTGTTCAATGCGTTGACCGGCGCCCGGCAGAAGATCGCCAACTATCCCGGCGTCACCGTGGAACGCAAATCCGGCCGGCTGATACTGCCAAGCGGCGAGCCGATGGAACTTACGGACCTGCCCGGCAGCTATGGCCTCAACCCCACCAGCCCCGACGAGGAAGTGACCGCCAAGGTCATCCTCGGCCAGTTTCCCGGCGAAGCCTCGCCCGATGTGATCGTGCTGGTGCTTGATGCCTCCAACCTCGAACAGCATCTCGTCTTTGCCCAGGAAGTGATCGAACTCGGCAAGCCCACGGTGGTGGCGCTCAACATGGTCGATCTTGCCGAGCGCGATGGGCTCGTACTCGATCCCAAGGCCCTTGAAGAGGCGCTGGGCGTGCCGGTGATTCCCACCGTCGCCGTGCGCCGCAAGGGCCTGACGGAGCTCAACGAGGCGATCGGGATGGCCGATGCCAAGGCGGAACGCGATCCCGCGGACCATCCGCGCCCGCACATCACGCTTCCCGAAAGGCGGCTTACGGCGCATGCCATCGCCGAAGGCGCGATCATTTCCGAAACCGCGAAGCACAGGCTGCACTCGCGGCTCGACAAGCTGTTCCTCCATCCCTGGCTCGGCCCGGTGATCCTGTTCGCGCTGCTGTTCGTGGTGTTTCAGGCGGTGTTCGCCTGGGCCACGCCTTTTGCCGATGCACTGGACGGAGCTGTCGGCTGGCTCAGTGAAGGCGTCCGCGCGGTGATGAGTCCCAACCTTCTGCGCGACCTGATCACCGAAGGCATACTCGCCGGCGTCGGCTCCGTGGTCGTGTTCCTTCCGCAGATCGTGATCCTGTTCTTCTTCATCCTCGCCATGGAGGCATCGGGCTATATGGCCCGTGCCGCTTTCCTGATGGACCGGATGATGGCGAGCGTAGGCTTGTCCGGGCGCAGCTTTATTCCGCTGCTGTCGAGCTTCGCCTGCGCCATCCCCGGCATCATGGCGACCCGCAGTATCGCCGATCCCCGCGACCGGCTGACGACGATCCTGATAGCTCCGTTGATGACCTGTTCGGCGCGCCTGCCGGTCTATACCGTGATCATCGCCGCATTCATTCCCAAGGAGACGGTCGGAGGCGGCATCGGCCTGCAAGGGCTGGTTCTGTTCGGCCTCTATGTCGCCGGCATATTGGGCGCGATGATGGTCGCGCTGGTGCTGCGCCGCTCGGTGACCAAGGGCGCGGCGAGCGGTTTCATCATGGAGTTGCCCAAATACCAGCTGCCGTTGCCTCGCGATCTTGCGATCGGCCTGTTCCAGCGCGCCTGGATCTTCCTGCGCCGCGCCGGCACGATCATTTTCATGGTCACGGTGATCCTGTGGCTGTTGCTCAGCTTCCCGCGCGCGGGGGAAGGGGAAAACCAGGTCGATGTTTCGATGGCCGGCAGGCTCGCCAACGGACTCGCGGTGGTGGTGGAACCTATCGGCTTCAACCGCGACATGGCGCTGGCGCTGATCCCCGCCATGGCCGCGCGCGAAGTGGCGATCAGCTCGTTGGCGACAACCTACGCCGTGGCGGCCGATGACGATGACGAGGCGGCGCTTGCGCTGGGCGACAAGCTCAAGGCGCGGTGGACCCTGCCGATGGCGCTTGCCTTCCTCGCCTGGTTCGTCTTCGCTCCGCAATGCATGTCGACCATTGCCGTCACCCGGCGCGAGACCAACGGCTGGAAATGGCCTGTTTTCATGCTGACTTATCTATTTGGGCTGGCATATCTAGCCGCAGGTGTGACATTCTGGACGGCAACGGCATTTGGCCTCTAGAGTCGGCTTTAGCGGCAGGACTCTTTCGGCGACTGCCGAGATCAAGGCCCATCCGGCAGTTGACGGGCCGATTGGGAACGCGGCCTGACGCGGATTTCGGATGTGGGAAAGGCTGATATAGCGGTGGCCGTCGCGGCGCACGGCGTTTACGCGTGTCACCACAGCAAGAGGAATTCGATTCGATGGCAGGCAGCGTCAACAAGGTCATTCTCATCGGCAATCTCGGCGCCGATCCCGAAGTGCGCACGTTCCAGAGCGGCGGGCGCGTCTGCAACCTGCGGGTGGCGACCACCGAAAGCTGGAAGGACCGCAACACCGGAGAGCGCCAGGAGCGCACCGAGTGGCACAATGTCGCGATCTTTTCCGACGGTCTGGTGGGCGTCGCCGAGCGTTTCCTGCGTAAGGGCAGCAAGGTCTATATCGAAG
>JAGREL010000359.1 GCA_020446575.1 Novosphingobium sp.
TGCCGCATCTACACTTTCGTGACGACGCTGCTCTACCTGCTGGAAGCCGCGGCGGATGGCGGAAAGGCGGTGTGGGTGCTCGACCGGCCCAATCCCGCCGGCCGGCCGGTTGAAGGCACGCTGCTGCAGCCGGGGCATGAAAGCTTCGTCGGCGCCGGGCCGATGCCGATGCGTCACGGGCTCACGCTCGGCGAAATGGGCCGCTGGTTCGTCGATCATTTCCGGCTCGATGTCGATTACCGTGTGATTGAGATGCACTACTGGCTTCCCGAGGCAGGGCCGGGCTTCGGCTGGCCGGACAGCCGCATCTGGATCAACCCGAGCCCGAATGCCGCCAATCTCAACATGGCCCGCGCCTATGCCGGCACGGTGATGCTGGAAGGCACGACGCTGAGCGAGGGCAGGGGCACTACGCGTCCGCTGGAAGTGCTGTTCGGCGCGCCCGATGTGGATGCGAAAGCCGTGCTCGCCGAAATGCAGCGCCTCGCTCCGGACTGGCTGGCCGGCTGCGCCATCCGCGAATGCTGGTTCGAGCCGACGTTTCACAAGCATGCCGGGAAGCTCTGCAATGCGCTGATGATCCATGCCGAAGGTGGCTTCTACGAACACGCCGCCTTCCGTCCCTGGCGGCTGCAAGCGCTGGCCTTCAAGGCGATCCGGCGGCTTTATCCGGACTACGAACTCTGGCGCGATTTCCCTTATGAATACGAGTTCGATCGGCTGGCCATCGATGTCATCAACGGCGGCCCGGCCTTGCGCGAATGGGTCGACGATGCTGCCGCCGAGCCAGGCGACCTCGATGCGTTAGCGACTGCCGACGAAGCGGCTTGGCGCGAGGAGATCGGCTCTCTGTCGCTCTATTAGCCGCTTCAACGCGCGGGCCACGCAAGATGTCGAATCATGCGTGAATCCTCGGAAGACCAACTTCGCGACGAACTGAATCCGGGCTGCGACGGGCCGAGCAGCGTCTCGAATTGGCCGCGCGCTGGCGCGGTGAGGCCGGTCAATGCTTCTTGCCGGTCAGCTCGCGCATGTCGGTGTCCAGCCCTTCAAGTGTGAGCCGGTACGTTGAACCATTCATCAGACGTTCGCTTGGCCGGCTGGAGCCGGAAGGCCCGGGCCCTGCGTTCTATACCCGGATGTGCCTTTCATAGCGGTCAAGCAATTCGCTCAGCGCCGGCATGGACTTGCCCTGAGCCCGACCGGATTCGAGGCTGTGACGTAGCACTCCGATGTCCTGCTCGCGGACCTTGCCGCCGTGGTGAAACTTGTTGAACGCCGAATAGTCCACCGGCAGGCAGTCCTGCTCCATCTTCGCATTGTTCTTGGCGAGCTGGCGCGGCGATATGAACAGGCTGGCGATTTTCCCAGCGAAGCCAAATTCGGGAAGACGCATGATCTCCTTCATCGCCGCGCTGCCCAGCGTCATGAGGTCCCGATCCTTCGCCATGGTTTCCGCATCGGGCCAGCCGGCAAGATCGAACATCGCCATGACCGCAAAAATGGAAGAGGCAAACATGGCGTACAGCTTTGCGCCGACGAGGCTGCATTTCGACACGCCCGAGCGATTGTAGAGTTCGGCAAAGGCCTTTGCTGCCCTGGCCGGCTTATTGACGACCATGAAACCCGGATTCTTGCCCATGTGCTTGTAAGCAATGGAGGCCTGGGCCAGCTTTTCCGGATTGGTCGGCGGATTGAGCGGCAGGGCCACCCGGTCGGTTTGGTAACTGAGCAGGCCCATCGTGCCTTCGATCACCCGTTCCTCGGGCAGTCTCATCGTCTCTCGGCAATAGTCACGCACGCCCACGCCGGAGATCAGCGCAACCGAGTGGTCGTTCTGCATGGCATCGCCCAGCGCCCTCAGCAGCTCGGTAGCTTCCTGGCCCCGGCAGGTTGCGCCATCCATGGTGACGATGACGAAGTCGTAGCTGCCGGCTGCCGCCTCGGCGACCGACCCGTAAGCCTGGTATTCGGAGAAGCGCTTCAACTCATGATCGTCGTAGCAATAGAGTGTTTGGGGTTCCTGCAAGGCCGGAAGCCGTCCGGGCCGGACGAGGAAGTTCACTTGCGCTCCCGCGAGATGAAGGTGGTAGCCGGTCACGACGCCCAGCGCGCCGGCTCCGACAATCAGTACCGATGACTTGGCCATTCATTCCTCCCGCGAACGATTCTTGTGTCTTGTGGCAATGCTCCCGGCATCCCGGCTCCCGCGAGCCTCAATGCTTCTTGCGGGTCAGCTCGCGCATGGCATCGTCCAGTCCGTCCAGCGTGAGCGGATACATCGATTCGTTCATCAGTTCCGAAATCATCAGCGTGGAGCTGGAATACTCCCACTGCCGCTCGGGAACCGGGTTGAGCCAGACCGTCGCCGGATAGGTGTTCGTCACGCGCTGCAGCCAAACGGTGCCGGCTTCCTCGTTGAAATGCTCGACCGAGCCGCCCGGATGACTGACTTCGTAGGGGCTCATTGCGGCGTCGCCGACGAAGATCACCTTGTA
>JAGREL010000049.1 GCA_020446575.1 Novosphingobium sp.
AGGTTTCTCGCAACGATACGCTGAATCAGAAGCAGAATCAGCCTCAGGCAAGGAGCAAACAAACCACGGATCGGAAGCCTCCGACCACCTGAAAGGCATACCAGTGGCCAACTACGACCACATTTTCGACCAAGCGATCGAGCGCCTGCATTCCGAAGGCCGCTACCGGGTGTTCATCGATATCCTGCGCAACCGGGGCTCCTACCCCAACGCGCGCTGCTTTGCCGGCCACAACGGGCCCAAGCCGATCACCGTGTGGTGCTCGAACGACTACCTCGCCATGGGCCAGCATCCCAAGGTGATTTCGGCCATGGAAGAAGCGCTGCACGATGTCGGCGCCGGCTCGGGCGGCACCCGCAACATCAGCGGCAACACCCATTACCATATCGACCTCGAGCACGAGCTGGCCGACCTGCACGGCAAGGAAGGCGCCCTGCTGTTCACCTCCGGCTATGTCTCCAACGACGCCACGCTTTCGACGCTGGCGAAGATCCTGCCCGGCTGCGTGATCTTCTCGGACGAACTCAACCACGCCAGCATGATCGCCGGCATCCGCAATTCCGGCTGCGAGAAGAAAGTCTTCCGCCACAACGATGTCGAGCACCTCGAGGAGCTGCTGGCCGAAACCGATCCCGAGCTGCCCAAGCTGATCGCATTCGAAAGCGTCTATTCGATGGACGGCGACATCGCCCCGATCCACGCGATCTGCGACCTTGCCGACAAGTACAACGCGCTGACCTATATCGACGAGGTCCACGCTGTCGGCATGTACGGACCGCGCGGCGGTGGCATTACCGACCGTGACGAGGCGGCGCACCGCATCACCATCATCGAAGGCACGCTGGGCAAGGCCTTCGGCGTGATGGGCGGCTACATCACCGCCGATTCGAAGATCATCGACGTGATCCGCTCCTATGCGCCGGGTTTCATCTTCACCACCAGCCTGTCGCCGGTGCTGGTGGCCGGCGCACTCGCCAGCGTGCGCCATCTCAAGGGGTCGAACGAGGAACGCGAAGGCCAGCAAGCAGCAGCGGCGACGCTCAAGCGGATGTTCGCGGACGCCGGCCTGCCCGTGATGGATTCGGTGACACACATCGTCCCGCTGCTCGTGGGCGACCCGGTCAAGGCCAAGAAGATCAGCGACATCCTGCTCGCCGAATACGGCGTCTACGTGCAGCCGATCAATTTCCCGACCGTGCCCCGCGGCACCGAGCGCCTGCGCTTCACACCCGGTCCTGCGCACACCGAAGAGATGATGCGCGAGCTGACCGAAGCGCTGGTCGAGATCTGGGAACGGCTGGAAATGAGGAAGGCGGCCTGAGAGGTCCCTTCCACCCTTACGTCTACTCTCATTTTTGGCGCCAGATTCTTGGCATCCGGCGGCCCAAGTGGCCCCCTGTCACTCCAATGCGCCAAGTGATTGTCGGCAATTCCCGGTGCTAGCCCGCAAGCTTCGGCGTGGCGTTGTGCTTGATCTGATTGAAGGGAACGTCGCGGTCGAAGCTGGGTTCGCGCGGCAAGCCAAGATGGCGTTCCGACACAAGGTTCAGCTGCATTTCCAGTGTGCCACCGCCGATCCGGTGCGTGACCACGCGGTCCAGGCCGATATCCGGGCCGTCGCTGCCGGGCGCAGCGACCACCCCTGCCGGCCCCGCCAAAGCCGACATCAGCGCCGTGCGGTCGATGCTGGTCCGGGCGGAAAGCAGGCTCGTGACCATGCCGATCGTCGCGGGGAGCGCACCGCTGCGCATACCGGCGGCGGCTCGCTTGCTGGTCAGGTCATAGACCGCATCGAGCACGATGGCCTCGCCGATCAGTTGTCTCGCGTCTACGTCGTCGACAACGCCCAGCTCCTCGGCCAGCCGCTTGTAGCGGCTTGAGATCACGATGTGCTCTGAGGCTTCGGCGCGGCGAAGCCCGTAATGCCAGCCCCGGGCCATCCCTGCGCGTTCCGAATTGAGCTGAGTACGGGCAACGGTCCAGCCGTCATTCACTTCGCCAAGCACGTCGCCGTCGGGGACAATCACGTCGTCGAGGAATTCCTGACAGAAGTCGCTGCCGCCGCGCACCAGCCTGATCGGATGCACGCTCATGCCCGGCTGGTGCATGTCGACCAGGAACATCGTAAGCCCGGCGTGCTTGCGCACGGTCGGATCGGTGCGGGCAAGGCAAAGCCCCATGTCGGAGACGTGACCGCCGCTGGTCCAGACCTTGGAACCATTGAGCACCCATTCATCGCCGCGCTTTTCCGCGCGCGTCAGAACGCCGGCAAGGTCAGATCCGCCGGAGGGTTCCGACAGCAGCTGCGCCCACAGATGTTCGCCGCTGAGAATCTTGGGGATGTATTTCTTCTTCTGCTCCTCCGTGCCATGCGCCAGCAGGCAGGGCAGCACGATCACCACGGCATTGCCGTAATGCCAGGGCAGACGATAGGGCTCGGCTTCCTCGAAGAAGATATCCTCGAAGCGCCTATCGAGCCCGAGGCCGCCATATTCCTCCGGCACGGTGATGCCGGCATATCCCCCAAGCCCGCCGTCATAGAGCTTCCTCTGGATTTCCCGGTCGAGCGCGACCAGTTCCAGATCCTCGAAGGAATTGGCCGGCTGGCCGGGAATGCGTGGCGGCAGATTGGCCGCCATGTATTCCCTGGCCCTGAGACGGAATGCGCGTTGCTCATCGGTATCGAGATGCTCGGAAGTCCGGCGTTCGCCCGTGATTGCTTCGGCGGTGTTTTCCATGGCTTCGCCTCCTCCTCAAATGCCGGCAAGGCGGGCAAGCCGCTCGTGATGGACGGCCGGGCTGCCCCATAACATCTCGTTCGAGGCAGCTCGGCGCAGGTAGAAATGGATATCGTGCTCCCATGTCAGTCCAATGCCGCCATGCATCTGCAGGCAGTCGCGGATAATCTCCGTGGCAAAACGGCCGCACTGGCTTTTGGCAACGCTGACGGCGATTGCTGCATCGGGCGCGCCGGCCTGGACAGACCGAGCCGCGTGGGCGGCAGCGGCCTTGGCCCCCTCAAGCTGCATGGCATGATTGGCAAGCCGGTGCTTGAGCGCCTGGTAAGAGCCGATAGGGCGACCGAAGGCGTGCCGGTCGTTGACCCATTCAAGCGTGAATTCGAAGGCCCTGTCGGTCACGCCCACTGTTTCGGCGCATTGCAGGACGAGAGCAGCCTGCAGCTGGCGCTCGAAGGCATCTGCACCGCCATCGCCAAGCCTTGCCTCAGGGCCCGCCTTGACGCCGTCGAAGCGCACAGTCGCAAGGCCGCGACCAAGGTCGAGCGCCTCCATCGGTTCAATCGAGATTCCATCGGTGTCCGCCGAAAGCACGAACTGGAGGAGGCCCTCGTCGCCAAGGGCGGTTACGAGAAAAAGGTCGGCGATTTCGGCGTTTTCGACATAGGCGGCAACCCCATCCAGGACGTGGCCCCCGCTGCCGCCGCTGACGGTGACGCTGCCCGGCTCGGTCCCGCCCTTGGTGCCGGCTCCGGCGAAGCACCATGTGGCGATGGTCTCTCCGGCTGAAAGTCCCGGCAGCCATTCCTGCCGCTGCGCTTCCGAGCCCGATTGGGCGATGGCCAGGGCGACGATGCTGGATGAAAGGAACGGACCGGAGAAGACCACCCGGCCCAGTTCCTCGGCAACGATCGCGGCGTCGATCACGCCTTGCGCCGCTTCGGCGATGCCGCCATTTTCCTCCGGCACGAATAGCGCGATCCAGCCGAGTTCCGCGCCCTGCCGCCAGATTTCGCGATCGACGCCTGAACCGCCGTCGACCACGCGCCTGAGAGCACCTGTCGGCGACTTGTCCTCAAGGAACCGCCGCGTCATCTCCTGCAGCATCATCTGGTCTTCGTTCAGTTCGACGTCCACGCATCTCTCCCGTCTGTCTCGAAAAGTTTATGCAGATCGGGTCCGCGTGGGGAAGACCGTTTGTCACCTGAAGCTCAAATCCGCCCCCACGAAGTTTGCCGGGGACCGGAAGCCTTACCAGCCTGCAGGATCTGGAGCGCGTCACACCGGGCCTTGCGCTGCCCCTCTATGGCGGGTTTACGAGACCTTTGCAGACCAGCTGACAGACACGCCACGCTGGAGCTGTTCGATTACCAGCGCAGTGAAGAAAGACAGCTACGCAGGCTAGATTGGCCTCGGCTGCCTCACCGCTGGCCCGCTCAGCGCAGGCTCACCACATTGTCTGAGACCATGACCGGGCGGTCCCCGCGATAGAGGCTGGCCATCGGTTCGTCGGCGACATCGATCGTGGCGCCTTGGCCAAAGCCGTTGAACGCCGTTCGCATCGCCGCGCCATAGGCGCCGAGCATGCCGATCTCGATATAGTCGCCCGCACCGATATCCGCCGGAAGGACGAAGGGCCCTTCCATATAATCGGCATCGTCACAGGTCGGCCCGTAGAAGGCGAAGCCTTCCTCGGTCTCGCTACGCTCGTCCGAAAGGCATCGCACGGGAAAGCGCCAGCCGACATGGGCGGCGTCGTAAAGCGCGCCATAGGCGCCGTCGTTGATATACAGCTCCGTGCCGCGGCGCTTTTCGACCATGACGATCAGTGAGTTGTATTCAGCACAAAGCGCGCGGCCCGGTTCGGACCACAGCTCGGCGTTGTAGGCGATCGGCAGAGCCTCGAAGTGGCGGTGGATGATCTGGAAGTAATCTTCCAGCGGCGGCGGCTCCATACCCGGAT
>JAGREL010000360.1 GCA_020446575.1 Novosphingobium sp.
ATGCTGGCGACGGTGATGAACGCGCTGGCCATGCAGAACGCGCTGGAGAACCTTGGCGTGGAGACGCGTGTCCAGTCGGCGATCCCGATGGCGTCGGTGTGCGAACCCTATATCCGCCGCCGCGCCGAGCGCCATCTTGAGAAGGGGCGCGTCGTGATCTTCGCCGCAGGGACGGGCAATCCCTTTTTCACCACCGATACCGGCGCCGCGCTGCGCGCTGCCGAAATGGGCTGCGATGCGCTGTTCAAGGGCACCAGCGTCGATGGCGTCTACAGCTCCGACCCCAAGAAGGATCCCGATGCCGAACGTTTTGAGACAATAAGTTACGGCGCAGTCTTATCTCAAAACCTGAAGGTTATGGATGCCAGCGCCGTGGCCCTTTGCCGGGAGAACGGAATCCCGATCGTCGTGTTCTCGATCCGCGAGCGCGGCAACCTTGCCAGGGTTCTGGCGGGCAAGGGAATACAGACAATAGTGCAGGAGGAGGCTTGACCATGGCCAAATACGACAAGGCGGACCTCGAGCGCCGTATGCAAGGCGCACTCGATGCGCTGAAGCATGATCTTTCCGGCCTGCGGACGGGCCGGGCCAACACCGCCCTGCTCGATACGATCGCGGTGGAAGTCTACGGCTCGCAGATGCCGCTCAACCAGGTGGCGACTGTTTCCGTACCCGAGCCGCGCATGCTTTCGGTGCAGGTCTGGGACAAGTCCAATGTCGGGCCAGTCGAAAAGGCGATCCATTCGGCGGGGCTCGGGCTCAATCCGATCAACGACGGCAATGTGCTGCGCCTGCCGATCCCGGAACTGACCGAAGAGCGCCGCAAGGAACTTGCCAAGCTCGCGGGCCAATATACTGAAAAGGCTAGGGTTGCGATCCGCAATGTACGGCGCGACGGCATGGAAGCGCTCAAGGCCGATGAGAAGAAGCACGAAATCAGCGAGGACGAGCGCAAGCGGTCCGAAACCGAGGTGCAGAAGCTGACCGACGAGATGGTCAAGGTCGCTGACGAAGAGTTGGCCCGAAAGGAAAAGGATATCCTCGGCCAGTGAGCAAGGAGCCTGCGTCCTCTTTGGTCCCGAGCGAAGTGGAGGGGCGCGGCGCGAAACATGCATCGGTTGCGCCCGGCGTGGGAGAAGGCGGCGCTTGCGTCGCCCGCCACGTCGCGATCATCATGGACGGCAATGGGCGCTGGGCGAAGAAGCGCCACCTGCCGCGCGCGGTCGGCCACCAGCGCGGCGTGGAATCCGTGCGCCGCCTGGTTCGGGCAGCGAGGGAAATGGGGCTGGAAGCGCTGACGCTCTACGCCTTTTCGACCGAGAACTGGCGGCGGCCGGAAGAGGAGATTTCGGACCTGATGGGGCTGCTGAAGCGCTTCATCATGAGCGATCTCGACGAATTCGCCGCCAACAATGTCCGGTTGAAGATTATTGGTAATTACAAAGCCTTCCCGAACGATGTAATCGATCTGGTTGAGCAAGCGTTGGCCAGGACCGCGGGCAACGACGGAGTCACGCTGGCGGTTGCGCTCAACTACGGGTCGCAGGACGAAATCGCTCGGGCCGCGGTCAGGGCGGCCGAGAAGGGACCGGTGACTCCGGAAACGATCTCGGCGGAACTCGACACGGCCGACCTGCCGCCGCTCGACTTGCTGATCCGCACCTCGGGCGAATTGCGCTTGTCGAACTTCCTCCTGTGGCAGGCGGCCTATGCCGAGCTGTGGTTTACCGATGTGCTGTGGCCCGATTTCAAGCCGGAACACCTGGAGGAGGCGCTGTCTGCGTTTGCGAAGCGGGAAAGGCGCTATGGCGGGCGCTGAGCCGGCGAAAAAATCCGATTTGGGAGTTCGCACGGCTTCGGCTTTGGTGATGCTGGCGATTGTATGCGTCGCGCTCTGGTTCGGCGGGCTTGTACTCGATGCACTCGTTGTCGTCGTCGCGCTGACCCTGCTGTTCGAACTGATCAGGCTGGTCTTGGCAATAGGCATGAGGCCGCTCGCGACCTTGGCCGCGCTCGTGGCCGGTGCGGTCTATATCGTCCTTGCGGCAATCTCGCTGGTGATCATGCCGGGGCTCCTCGTCGGGCTCACCCTGGGCTTCGTGATCCTCACCGATACAGGCGCCTATTTTGCCGGGCGCACGTTCGGTGGTCCCAAGATTGCGCCGGCGATCAGCCCTTCCAAGACATGGGCAGGCTTGTTCGGTGGCATGGCGGCATCTGCCCTGTTCGGGGCAGTCATGCTTGGCTTCATCGCCGCTGCGGCAGGCGCAATGGCACCAGGACACGATGGCGGCACACCTTGGCTGGCTATGGTCGCAGGCGCTGCGATCGGGGCGCTGCTGGCAATTGCTGCGCAGCTTGGCGACTTTTTGGAAAGCTGGCTCAAGCGGCGAGCAGGAGTTAAGGACAGCTCGGGGCTTATTCCCGGTCATGGAGGTGTATTCGATCGGGTGGATGGCCTTCTGCCGGTCGCCATCATAATGGGCATGGCGGCAAAACTGACGGAGATCGTCTGATCGTGCGTTCCATCTCCATACTCGGCGCGACCGGTTCGATAGGTGCCTCGACGCTGGACCTCATCCGGCGCGACCCTGAGAATTGGCGGGTTGTCGCCTTGACTGCCAACGGCAATGCCGCCGAACTGGCCACGCTGGCTCGCGAATTCGCCGCGGAAATCGCCGTCATTGCCGATGAGGCGCGGCTTCCCGAATTGCGCGAGGCGCTGGCCGGCAGTGGCGTGGAAGCGGCGGCCGGGGCAGGGGCGCTGACGGAAGCGGCCGCCCGGCGTGCCGATATCACCATCGCCGCGATCGTCGGCTGTGCCGGCCTGGCGCCTACCATGGCGGCGATCGAGCAGGGCGGCATTGTCGGTCTTGCCAACAAGGAAGCGTTGGTCTCGGCAGGCGATGTTATGACCGCCGCAGTCGCCCGGCACGGCGCCACGCTGTTGCCCGTCGATTCAGAACATAACGCCATATTCCAGTGCCTAGCAGGCAACGACATCACCGATGTCCGCATGATCACGCTGACCGCCAGCGGCGGTCCGTTTCGCGACTGGTCGTTCGAGCAGCTGAAGAACGCGACGCCGGCACAGGCGATCAAGCATCCCAATTGGGACATGGGCGCCAAGATCAGCGTCGATTCCGCGACGATGATGAACAAGGGGCTGGAACTGATCGAAGCCTGCCACCTGTTCCCGGTGGGCCTGGACCGGCTGCGGATCATCGTCCACCCGCAGTCGATCGTTCATTCCATGGTCGAATATCGCGATGGGTCGACGCTAGCCCAGCTCGGCCCTTCCGACATGCGCGTGCCGATCGCCTCGACTCTCGCCTGGCCGCAGCGCATGGATACGCCTTGCGAGCCGCTCGACCTCGCCGCGATCGGCGCGCTTACGTTCCGGGCCCCGGACGAGGAGCGCTTTCCCGCTACGCGCCTCGCGCGCTGGGCGGCACGGGCCGGCGGAGCCGCGCCGACCGTGCTCAATGCCGCAAACGAAGTGGCAGTCGCCGCCTTTCTCGATGGCCGGATTGCGTTTACCCGCATCGCTGAGCATGTAGAGGATGTGCTTTCGTGCTATGCGCCCGATGCACCGGCTTCGCTGGACGACGTTATCGCCGTCGATGCCGAAGCGCGAGTGCAAGCAAGAGCCCGCCTGACGACGGAGTCCGCCGCAATTGATTGAATCTCCTAATTTGCTGGTTACCGTGATTGCGTTCCTGCTGCTGCTGGGGCCGCTGGTGGTCGTGCATGAGCTTGGCCATTATCTCGTGGCCCGATTGTTTGGCGTGAAGGCGGATGTCTTCTCGGTCGGTTTCGGCAAGGAACTGTTCGGCTGGAACGACAGGCGGGGCACGCGCTGGAGGCTCTCGGCACTGCCGCTGGGCGGCTATGTCCAGTTCGCCGGCGACTGGAACGCGATCTCAGTGCCGGACGAGGCGCTGGCCGGGATGAGCGAGGAAGAGCGCGCCTATACCTTCCATGCCAAGCCGCTGTGGCAACGCAGCCTGATCGTGCTGGCGGGCCCGCTTACCAATCTGCTGTTCGCCGTCGCCATTTTCGCGGCGTTCAACATGGCGTTTGGCAAGGTCGAGGCGACTTCCGAGATAGCGAAGTTCACGGAGGATTCTGCTGCCCAGGAAGCGGGCCTAAAGCTCGGCGACCGGATCGTGGCCATCAATGGGAACGAGATTTCGAACTTCTATGACATTCCGCCATATGTCGTGCCCTATCCCGGCAAGGAAATAACCATCGCCATCGAGAGGGACGGACGCAGGACCGATGTTCCGGTCCGTATCGCGGAGGCCGTGGAGCGCGACGAGTTTGGCAATGAGGCACGGATTGGGCGCATCGGCATATATGCAGGCAAGGTCTCGCTCGTGCCGGTGGGGCCGGTCGACGCGGTCGCGCTCGGCTTCGACCAGAGCATCGGCATCATGCGCATGATGGCGACCGGAATCGGCCAGATTTTCTCCGGCGAGCGTTCGATCAGGGAACTGGGCGGCCCGATCAAGATCGCGAAATATTCGGGTGAGCAGCTCAGCCTTGGGTGGGCGCAATTCGTCAGCTTCGCCGCGCTGATCTCGATTAACTTGGCA
>JAGREL010000050.1:0-9450 GCA_020446575.1 Novosphingobium sp.
TAAAGCATCGGCGCCTCGTCGCGCTCTCCTTCACCGATAACCACCGTGCCGTCGATGTAGAGTTCGTCGAACGCCTGGCGCATGGCTTCCACCGCTGCGTGATCGGCGGCCTTTTCATCGCCGCGACCGATCAGGTTCGATGCGGCGATCGCTGCGGCTTCGGTGACGCGCACCATTTCCAGCACCAGAACCCTGTCAAGAACGTGGCTGGCGGTTGTGGATTTGCTGCTCTTGCCCATTTCTCTTTTCTCAACCTTCCCAACAACGATTGCCGAGCCGCTTAGACAGCGATGCCGCTCTTGTCGAGAAGCCGCGCAGGCTTGCACCGGCAAGTTTGCGGATTTGTGGCTTGCCCCGCCAATGGTTCGCGAGGTGCCGGGAAACCCGCGAGCCGGGCCCGCGCCTATTCCTCCAATATGTGCATGACCAGCGGCTGGCCGGCCAGACTCGGCGAGCCTTCGAGCAGGCGCAGCGCCTCGGCGACGGCGGATTCGGGGCCTTCGTGCGTCACGAGTGCGACCATCACATTGTCGCCGTGCTCCTCCTCGCCCTTCTGGATCAGGCTTTCTATCGAGACGCCGGCGTCGCGCATGGCCGCGGCGATCTCCGCCAGGACGCCGGGCCGGTCGGCAACTATGAAGCGGATATAGGAGCGGCCGAGGCGGTGGCCCGAAGGCGCAGGGGGCATGGTCTCGAGCTCGGCGACCGGCACCGAGAACGGCGCGCCGGCTTCACTGCGGGCAATATCAATAATGTCGGCAACCACGGCGCTTGCCGTCGGCCCTTCGCCAGCACCGGCGCCCTGGAACAGCAGCCGGCCGGAGAAATTGCCTTCGGCCACCACTGCATTGGTCGGCCCGTCGACATGGGCAAGCGGATGATCGATAGGCACGAGCTGCGGATGGACGCGCTGGAACAGGCGGGCAGTGCCGTCGCTCACATCGATTTCAGCCATGCCGATCAGGCGGATGACATAGCCGAGCGTCCGGGCCTGGGCGATGTCCGCGGCGATGATCCGCGAGATTCCCACAGTGTCGACCGAATCGAAATCGACTCTTGCGCCGAAGGATATCGCCGCGGTGATCGCCAGCTTGTGCGCGGCATCGATACCTTCGATGTCGAACGTCGGGTCGGCTTCGGCAAAGCCCTTGGCCTGCGCCTCGGCAAGCACCTCGCCAAAGGCGCGGCCCGTATCCTCCATCGTCGAAAGGATATAATTGCAGGTGCCGTTGAGGATGCCGTAAACTCGCTCGATCGCGTTGGCAGCTGCGCCCTCGCGCAGGCCCTTGATGACCGGGATGCCGCCGGCCACTGCCGCTTCGAACTTGAGCGCGACGCCCACGCCTTCCGCCGCCTCGGCCAGTTCCAGCCCGTGATGGGCGATCATCGCCTTGTTGGCGGTCACCAGCGCCTTGCCATGGGCAATCGCGTTACGCGCCAATACCAGCGCCGGGCCGTCCGACCCGCCGACGAGTTCGACCAGCACGTCGACGTCGTCGCGCGAGGCCATCGCCGTCATATCGTCTTCCCAGGAGTAGCAGGACAGGTCCACGCCGCGGTCGCGGCTGCGGTCACGCGCGGAGACCGCGGTAATCCGAATCGGCCGCCCGGCCCGGCGCGCAATCAACTGCGCGTTGGTCTCGATCACGCGGATGACACCGACCCCGACGGTTCCCAGACCGGCAAGGGCTATCTTGAGCGGTTCGGCCATATTGCTCCCTTTCGGGAGCGCGCCTTAGACGCAGTGACCCAAAAGGGAAAGCGCAGGCCGGCACCTTTATCGACGGCTGCTTGAGCAGGTTCCCAGTTCGCCAAGCACCATCCGATAATCCGCTTCCGCCTGAGCCCGGCCCGCGGCTGTTTCCGAATGGTTGGCTCCGCGCGGCAGCCGGTCGGGCAGAAAACAGGCGAGCCGGTACCAGGCCAGCGTTTCGCGCCGGGGCGGGTTTCCGACATCGGCAACCAGCTCGGAGAAGGAAACGCCCCACATCGGCGGCGCGCCCGGCCGATGCCGGACCGTGATCGAGGCGGCCGACCGGTCCGATGTCGAAAGGAATATCTGGGTTTCGCCTTCACCGGCAAGATTGCCGGGCACGTGGATGATCTCGCGCACGCCAGTGATTCTTCCCGGTGCATCGGGAGCGACCAGCTCGGTCAGGATGGCCCGCAGCCGGGCCTCCAGCGCCTCGTCCCACAACAGCTGCGCGTCAGGCGCAACCAGCTGGATCTCGCCGGGACGACCAGAGACCGGTCGTGCGAACAGGAGAACATCCTTCTTCTTTACCGACGGTGCCTTGCCGCGGGCATCCAGCGGCAAATCGACGAGGTAGCGCAGATCTTCACCCAGCGGCGTATCCCCGGTCAGCAGCATCCGCGTCTTCGCCTTGACGAAGAAACGACCCCAGCCTGGACGAAGCCCCGGGGCGCGTTCGTTTTCGACTCTTGCGAGCGTGCGCACCTGCGCACGCAGCACGAGGCGCGCCGAATCGGCAAGATCGGCAAGATCGGCATAGGGAACCCGGGCCGATTGCCCGCCTTGCGCTGTTTCGGCCGCAAGCGCGGGCGAGGCCTGCGCAGGCAGGACCAAGCAGGCCAACACAGCTGCGAAACTGATCCGCTTGAGCGACTGCATCAAATTAAAACTCCACGGATTCCTTGAGACTTGCAGACAAGTGCTTTGCGTTTTAGCGGCTTTTCGAATCCAGTTCACCCGAACTTGTGTGAATTGGCGGTTAACCTCCGCAAGGGCCGATAAGGCGTTGCGCGGGTGTGACAACGGAGCTAAAGCAGCCGCGAAACGGGGCAAAAACACAACAGCCCCGCGGGTCGCCTCGGTGGGCATTGCGCGCGCAGGGTGAGCTGAATAGTCCATCAGGGCGGTTACAATTTGAATTTCGCCACGGGTCGTTCTAGCGAGCTACCCGTGGCGCTCCGGGACTTGGCCCGGTGCGTAGTTATGGAGTGATGCGTCTGAATGGCCTACGTTGACCAGTCGATGAGCGGTAACCGCGTTACCGCATTGATCATCGTTGCCCTGATTCACATTGTTCTTGGTTATGCCCTTGTAACTGGCCTCGCCTATGAAGCGGCGAAGAAGGTCATTCAAAGGGTAACCACCGTCGACATCAAGGAAGAGGTCAAGGAGGAAGAACCTCCGCCACCGCCGAAAAAGGTAGACCTTCCGCCCCCGCCGCCCGTGGCGCCGCCGCCGAAGATCAATGTCGCCGTGGCACCGCCGCCGATTCAGACGGTCACGACCCCGCCGCCGCCGGCACCGATCGTGCTCGCGCCACCGGCACCTGCTCCTCCTCCTCCGCCGCCGAAGCCGGCCACGCCGCGGAACGACCCCGGCAGCTGGGCCACTCCCAACGACTATCCGTCCCGCGCGCTGCGCGAGGAACGTACCGGCACTACCGGGTTCCGCGTCACCATCGATGACAATGGCAGAGTTGCCAACTGCACGATCACCAGTTCGAGCGGCCATTCCGACCTTGACGAGGCGACCTGCAAGTTCGTCACCCGCCGCGCCCGGTTCAGGAAGCCGAGCGATGGATACGGTTCCGTTTATTCAAACCGCGTTCGTTGGGTCATACCCGAGTAAACGGCGCTCCTAGCTCACATGCCGGGAAAGCCGACAACAACTGCTTTATCGTAAGAGGACCAATCGCATGCATATCGTTGATCTCCTTGTCGTCGCCAGCCAGGCGGCGCCGCAAAACAAGTTCGGTTTCGCCGAAGCGCTGGAACAGGGCGGGTTCATTGCCTACGCGACTGTGGCCATCCTTGCCATCATGTCGTTCGGCTCGTTCTACATCCTGTTCACCAAATGGGTGGAGCAATCCAAGGTGCTGCGCCAGGGCCGGGACCTGCGCGCCAACTTCTGGAAAGCTCCGACTCTCAAGGACGGCGCCGCCAAGCTCGACAAGAACAGCGCCTGGCGCCAGATCGTCGACGACGGTCTGCAGGCCGAGGAAGAAGCGACCAAGCTGAAGGACGAGACCGAGGCCCATGACTGGCTGCACGGCTCGCTCGCCCGTTCGGAAGCGTCCATCAACAACAGGCTTGCCTCCGGCCTGCCGTTCCTCGCAACGGTCGGCGCGACCGCACCGTTCATCGGCCTGTTCGGAACCGTCGTCGGCATCTATCGCGCCCTGATCAACATCGGCATCGCCGGTTCCGCCTCGATCGACAAGGTCGCGGGGCCTGTCGGTGAAGCGCTGATCATGACCGCGCTCGGCCTGCTCGTCGCGGTTCCTGCCGTGCTTGCCTACAACTACCTGCAAAGCCGCAACAAGCGTATCGCCGAAGCACTGACCGGCTTTTCCACCGACGTGCTCGCCAACGTCGCTTCGGGCGGCGCCGTGAAGCCGGCCACACTTACAACGGCTCCCAAGGCAGCGCCTGTGGCCAAGCCGGCAGCGGCTCCGGCCAAACCGTAAGAAGCGAAGACCGGACGGCGGGCAATGGGCCTGCTGTCTGTCCGGATGGGAACCGAAGTGGCGGACTGCGGCATGCGAGTCCGCCCCCTCTTCCGGGGACAAGCTAAGAATAGGATCTGAATTATGGCGATGTCAGCTAGCGGCTTCGGAGCAGAAGACGCTCCAATGTCCGACATCAACACCACACCGCTCGTCGACGTGATGCTGGTGTTGCTGATCATCTTCCTTATCGCGGTGCCGATCGCCATCCAGACGATCGAGAAGCTGCGCATTCCGGTGATCGCTTCGGTCGAATCGAAGGACAAGGTCGAAAACCTGCTTCTGACGGTGACCACGACCGACCAGGCCGGACGCAGTGCCGGCGACCCGGGATATGAAGGCGCTTCCCGCTACGGAAAGTGCCGGATTTATTTCAACAACATCACGCCGGTCGATTCGGTGGAACTGCGCGAACAGGCGTTCAAGCGGCTCGACGCGATCGTGAAGCGCGAAGGCGGCATCGAGCAGCTGATAGCAAATCCGGAAAAGGTTCCGCAGGTGCATATCCGCGGCGATGTCAACGCCCCGTGGCGCTGCATCGCGGGCGCAATCTACAACGTGCAGGTTTCGGGCTATCCGACCGTCGGCTTCATTTCCAACCCAGTCAATCCGGAAGACCAGTAAGGCGCGACCGGGGTTCCCAGAACCAGGAGTAATTTCTCATGGCAATGTCAGGCGGCAAGGACGATGGCTCGCCGATGATGGAGATCAACACGACGCCGCTGATCGACGTCATGCTCGTTCTTCTCATCATGTTCATCATCACCATTCCTATCGCCACCCACTCGGTCGACATCGACCTGCCGGTGCCGAACAACGACCCGCCGCCGCCGGATCAGATCGACCCGATCAAGAACAAGGTCGTGCTGACTCGCGATGGCGAGATCCTGTGGAACGGGGATTCGATCAATGGCGGCGAGCTCGTCAGGAACCTCAAGGTGACGCTCGACATGAAGCCGGAGCCGGAACTGCAGTTCCAGCCCGAGCCGGACGCCAGCTACGACCTCTCGGCCAAGGTCCTCAATATCATCAAGGGCTCGAAGGTCACGAAGTTCGGCTTCGTCGGCAACGAACTGTACTCCGAATTCACGAAGGCGCCCAACGCCAAATAGGCCGAAGCGCGACAGTCCAGATGTCGGAAGAGGGGCGGAGCGATCCGCCCCTTTTATTTTGCGCGGTCTTCGCGGTCCGGCCGCATCGCCATGGCGGCCAGGCTTTCGGCCTCCACCAGCAGCGCATCGTCGGCGGCCCCCGCGGGCATGCTTTCGCGCCCGATCATCGTCAGTACCGGCACGGCTAGCGGGCTGACGCGGTCGAGCCTGACATGGTCCACCTCGCTTGCCGCCCGGTCCAGCACGTCGGCGACTCGCGCCACGTCGGTCATGCGGGCGCGGGCATCGGCCCATGCCGCCTCGATCAGCAGGTGGTCCGGCTCGTATTTGCACAGCACGTCGTAGATGAGATCGGTCGAGAAGGTGACCTGCCGTCCACTCTTGCGCTTGCCGGGGTGCTGGCGTTCGATCAGGCCGGATATCACCGCGACTTCACGGAACGCGCGGCGCAGCAGGTAGGATTGCTGCACCCAGTCGACGAATTCGTGGCTGAGGATGTCGGGCGACAGCAGCTCCGCGGGCTTCTCCAACGGCTTGAGGCCCCAGACCGCCAGCGCATAGTCGTTGGCGACGAAGCCGAGCGGACCGAGGCCGCGATCTTCCATCCGCCGGGTTATCAGCATGCCGAGCGACTGATTCGCGTTCCAGCCCTCGAACGTATAATAGGCGGTGTATTCCAGCCCCTGATGCGGGAAGCTCTCAACCAGCAGCCGGCCAGGCGCCGGAAGGTGGGAACGCCAGTCCTGCGCTTCCAGCCACTCGCGGACATCGTCAGGGAAGCGCGCCCAGCTCACCCGATCGGCCAGCATGGCCAGCACCCGCCCGCTCAAATGCGTGGTCAGCGGAATGCGTGCGCCCATGTAGCTCGGGATCGTCGCCGACTTCGTCGAAGCACGCACGATCAGCTCCAGCTCGCGCAGCGCTTCCACTTCCAGATCCATGCCGGCGAAGCGAAACGTGTCGCCCGGCTTCAGGCTCGCCCCGAAATTCTCCTCGACCCGCCCCAGCGAGCGGCCGTTCCTGAATCGAACGTCGAGCATCTCAGCATCGACGATGATCCCGGCATTGAGCCGAAAGCGCGCAGCGTGCTCGGGATGCGTGAGCCGCCACTTGCCATCGCGTTCGCGCACAATGCGGCGGAAACGGTCATAAGACCTCAGCGCATATCCTCCGGTTGCGACGAAATCGAGCACGCGGGCAAAGGCAGTCTCGTCCACCCACGCATAGGACTGTGACGTGCGCACTTCGGCCAGCAGTTCAGCCTCGTCGAACGGCCCGGCACATGCGCGGACCATGACGTGCTGGGCAAGGACGTCGAGCCCGCCGGGCCGGAAATCCTCGCCATCGCGCTGACCGTCATCGACAGCCTCCGCAGCAGCCGTGGCTTCGAGGAATTCAAAGCGATTGCCCGGCACCAGCAGCGCCTTGCTGGGCTGGTCCAGCCGGTGATTGGCGCGGCCGATTCGCTGCAGCAGGCGCGAGGAACCCTTGGGCGCGCCCATCTGCACCACAAGATCGATATCCCCCCAGTCGACACCGAGATCGAGGCTGGCGGTGCATACCAGCGCCCTGAGTTCACCGCGCGCCATCGCCCCTTCGACCTTGCGCCGGGCTTCCTTGGCCAGCGATCCGTGGTGGATGCCGATCGGCAGATTGTCGTCATTGGCCTCCCACAGCAGCTGGAAAATCAGCTCGGCCAGGAAGCGCGTGTTGGTGAAGACCAGCGTGGTGCAGTGCCCCTTGATCTGTTCGTAGAGCTGCGGGATCGCCCAGGTCGCGGCGTGGCCGCTCCACGGCACGCGCTCGATTTCAGGGAGCAGGATATCCACTTGCGGGGCCGCGCCCTCCTCGCCCTCGACCAGGCGCACGGCGTCCGCCTTCCCGCCAGGTGCCAGCCAGGCCCGGTAGCTTTCGACATCGGCCACGGTCGCGGAAAGCCCAACCCGCTGCAGGGCCGGACTGATCGCCTGCAGCCGCGCGAGCGACAAAGACAGCAGATCGCCCCGCTTGCTGGTCGCAAAGGCATGGATCTCGTCCACAACCACCCGCTTGAGCCCGGCGAAGAGCTGCGAGCTTTCCGGATAGCTCAGCAGCAGCGAGAGCGATTCCGGCGTTGTCAGCAGCACATGCGGCGGCCGCGCGCGTTGGCGGGCCTTGCGCTCGGACGGCGTATCGCCGCTGCGCGTCTCCACCCGGATCGGCAGGCCGATGTCCTCCACCGGCGCCATGAGATTGCGCTGCACATCATGCGCCAGCGCCTTGAGCGGCGAGACGTAGAGCGTATGCAGCCCGGCCCGGGCAGGCTCCCCGTCGAGCCGGGACGGCGCGAAATCGGCCAGCGTCGGCAGGAAGCCGGCAAGCGTCTTGCCGGCGCCCGTGTCGGCGACCAGCAAGGCGTGGTCCCCCGCCTCAGCCGCTATCAGCATATCGAGCTGATGGCGGCGCAGGCGCCAGCCGCGCGTGTCGAACCAGCCGGCTATCTCGGGCGGCAGATCGGGAGTGCTCACGTTCGGGAAAGCCTCTCGACGAAGGCGTCGAGCATCCAGCGCGCGGCCGGGCCCGGCGGCGTGTCCTTGCGCCACAAGACATTGAGTTCGTACCGCGTCTGAGGCTTTTCGGGCAAAGCCAGTTCGACCAGAGCGCCCGAAGCGAGATCCGCCTCGACCGCGTGGCGCGGCATGTGCCCCCAGCCGATGCCCTCGCGCAGCAAATCGTGCTTCGCGCCAAGATCGGCAAGCCGCCAGCTGCGCGGGCTGAACACGGAAAAGTCCTGCCCGACGGTAAGCGGCGATCGATCGGTCAGCACAAGCTGGAGGTGCTTGCGTATGGCTCCCGGCGCAAGCTTGCCGGCCGTGGCGAGCGGATGCGACGGCGCCGCAACCGGGACAAGCTCAACCGATCCCGCCGCCTGCCGCTCGAGTTCGGGATGGATCGCGATATCGGGACCGGCCATGCCGAGAACCGCCTCGCGGTCGAGCACAAGCGCCGCCACCGCCCCGAGCGCCTCCACATGCAGGCGCAGGGTGACGCTCGGGAACAGTTCCTGGAACTCGCGCAGGAGCTGGGCCACCAGCCGTCCGGGCACCATTACGTCGACGGACAGCGGCAATTCTGCTTCCAGACCCTGGCGCATCGAACGGACTTTCGCCGTCAGTGCATCGACATCGTCGGCGACCGCGCGCGCTTCGACCAGCAGCGCCGTGCCGGCTTCGGTCAGCTGCGGCCGGCGCGAGCCCTCGCGGGCGAACAGGCTGACGCCGAGCTGCGCCTCGAGATTGGCGATACCGTAGCTGATGACCGAGACCGCCCGGCCAAGCTTGCGCGCCGCGCGGTTGAAACTGCCTTCGTCCGCCACCGCAAGGAAGATACGTAACTGATCGAGACTGGGCTGGCCGACATCCATCTATTCGACTTTCTTGAACATCTTGATCCGTTTTTTCCCAATTTTCCGGAATGGCCGCAAGTCCTATCTCGATGCCAGCAATAAACGTTCAAGGAGACCCGACATGATCGAACTTCGTCCCTTCGACAGCCTCGGCGCCGCCAACCACGGCTGGCTCGATGCCCGCCATCATTTCTCCTTCGCCGGCTACCACGATCCGGACCGCCACAACTGGGGCCGCCTGCGGGTGTGGAACGACGACACGATCGCACCCAAGAGCGGCTTCGCGACCCATCCGCACAACGACATGGAAATCGTCACCTATGTCCGCCAGGGAGCGATCACCCATCGCGACAGCCTGGGCAACGAAGGCCGCACCGATGCCGGCGACGTCCAGGTGATGAGCGCGGGAACCGGCATCCGGCATTCCGAGTTCAATCTGGAAGATGAGGAAACCCGCCTGTTCCAGATCTGGATC
>JAGREL010000050.1:9471-11632 GCA_020446575.1 Novosphingobium sp.
ATCCTGCCCGACAGCTTCGGCGAAAGCCCCAGCTGGGGTACGCGCCCCTTCCCAAGGGACGACCGCTCCGGCCGCTTCGTCACGCTGGCCTCCGGCATGGCGGGCGATGAAGACGCCCTGCCGATCCGCAGCAATGCACGGGTCGCGGGCGCGATGCTCCATGCCGGGGAAAGCGCCACCTACGCACTCGACGCCGACCGCCACGCCTATCTCGTGCCTGCCGCAGGCCGGGTGCGTGTGGGCGATGTCGAGGCCAATGCCCGCGATGGTATCGCCGTCACCGGACTCGACACCATCACCGTAACCGCGATCGAGGACAGCGAACTCGTCCTCGTCGATGCCGCCTGACTTTTGACACTGAACGAAAGGACCTTTGCCATGACCACTCGCCAAGCCAATCCCCGCGTCCAGCCGCTCTTCGTCGAGCGCTGGTCGCCGCGCTCCTTCGACGAAAGCGCGATACCCCAGGAGGACCTCGACGTGATCTTCGAGGCAGCCGGCTGGGCGCCCTCGGCCTTCAACATCCAGCCCTGGAAGTTCCTTTACGCCCGTCGCGGCGACGAAAACTGGGACCGTTTCCTGTCGCTGTTGATCGATTTCAACCAAAGCTGGGCGAAGAACGCGTCCGTGCTGATCTTCGTCACCTCCGACATGCACCAGGGCCGCGGGGAAGAGAAGTCGCCGAACCACAGCCACAGCTTCGATGCCGGCGCAGCCTGGGCGCAACTGGCGCTGCAGGCGACGGCGCTGGGCTATCACGCCCACGGCATGACCGGCGTTCACTTCGACAAGGCGCGCGAGGAACTCGGCATTCCCGACGACTACAGGCTGGAAGCCGCCATCGCCATCGGGACGCGCGACTCGGTCGAGAAGCTGCCCGAAGGCCTGCGCGAAAAGGAAGTGCAGAGCGGCCGCAAGCCGATCTCCGAAATCGCGGTGGCCGGAAGCTTCCGATAGGCCGCATGGCTTCTGACGCCCCTTGCACCGTGAGGCCGGCTAGCCGATTGCTGTCGCTATGACGGAGATGGCCGGCCTCACCGATGCGTTCGACTGGGTAGGCATTGCCCTGGCGCTCGGGCTGGGGCTGCTTGTAGGGGTCGAGCGCGGCTGGGCGCACCGCGAGGAAGCGCCCGGCACGCGTTTCGCCGGTGTACGCACATTCGGCATGTTCGGCCTTGCGGGAGGGGTAGCCGGCGCGCTGTTCGCCACGTCGCCCGTGATATCCACGCTCATCCTGGCCGCCTGCGCGGGTCTTATCCTGCTTGGCTACTACCGCATGAGCGAGGACGCCGACACGATCAGCGGCACAACCAGCCTGGGCGGGATCATCACCGTCGCCTGCGGCTTCCTTGCCGCAACCGGCGAGCATCTGGAGGCGACCGTCATCGCCGTTTCGATGGTCCTGCTGCTCGTCATGCGCTCCCAGTTGCACCGGCTGGTCGGAAAGATGAGCGAGGAGGAAGTCACCGCGATCGCCCGCTTTGCGCTGGTCTCGCTGGTCATCCTGCCCTTGCTGCCGGACCGGCCCTACGGCCCCTACGACGCCTGGAACCCGCATAAATTGTGGCTGGTCGTCGTACTGGTCTCGGGCCTTTCGCTGCTGGGATATGTCGCCGGCAAGATCTTCGGACCCTCGCGCGGCACGCTGGCCACCGCCGCCGCCGGTTCGCTGGTGTCCTCGACCGCCGTCACCGCCTCGCTTTCGACCCAACTGAAGAACAAGGACGTCAACGCCGCCCTGATCCATACGGCAATCGGTACGGCTTCGGCCGTCATGTATGCGCGCATGCTGGCCGTGGTCGCGTTCATCGCACCGTTCGCGCTGCCGACCGTGGCGACCTTCGCGATACCGGGAATTCTCGTCAGTCTGACGGCGGCAATCTGGCTGTTCAGACAGGCCCGGCGCAAGCCAATTGAGAAGCATCATGCCGTGGACGTGAAGAACCCGGCAGCCATCGGCCCTGCGCTGATTCTTGTGGCTCTGGTGATGGTGATGACGCTTATCGCCCGCTGGGTGCTTGCCCGGTACGGCGATGCCGAAGCCGCCATCGCGCTCGCCATTTCCGGAACGGTGGACGTCGACAGCGCGGTTATCACCATAGGCAGCCTGCCGTCGGGTACCTTCCGGCCGCACGTGGCCGGCCTGGCGCTGCTGGCGCCG
>JAGREL010000361.1 GCA_020446575.1 Novosphingobium sp.
AGCAGCCGGACGATCGCGGCGGTCTCGCCATGCTGGCGGCTGGCGCAGACAATAGCGGGGGCGCGGACATGCATAGGCGATTCTGTGGCGCGGTCAGCCCGAGAAAACAATCCTCCAAGACCGGCAGGGGCGCGATGCGCCGGGTCAGTCGGTGTGCTTGGGCTCCGGACCCTTGTGGCCGAAAACCTCGGCCTCCAGCGCGGTCATACGGGCCTTGAGCGCCTCGTTTTCCTCTCGCGCCTTTGCCGCCATGTCCTTGACCGCGTCGAACTCCTCGCGGGAGACGAAATCGAGCCCGCCCATCGCTTCCCTGAGGCGTTCGCGCGCACCGTCGCGCGCTTCGCGGGTCATGCCCGCCAGCGTGCCGGCAGCGGCATTCATCAGCTTGACGAAATCGGCGACGATGGGGTTTTCGCTTTGCATGGCGGCAAGATGGCAACGCCCCTTGCCCGCTGCAAGCCCCGGAGGCGCTAAAACTCCACCCTGGTCGCGGCGCCTGACACTTCCCGGCCCTCGGCGCCGGGATTGGCTGTGCGGAATTCCCAGTTGAGCACCGTCGCGAACAGGATCCAGGCGAGATAGGGCAGCAGCAGCAGTGCCGCGCCTTGCCGCACTCGCCGGAACAGCAGGATCGTGACGACGACCGCCACATCGAGAACCAGAAGCAGGATCAGAGCCAGGGTGATCTGATGCGCACCGAAGAACAATGGCGACCATGCGAGGTTGAGCACGAGCTGCACGACGAATGCCGCGACCGCAAGTCCCCTCCCCGGTGCCCCTCGTGCCGAGGCGACCATCGCCAGCGCCAGGCCCATCATGACGTAAAGCACCGTCCAGACGACCCCGAAAACCGCCGGCGGCGGATAAAGCGAAGGCTTGTTGAGAGATGCGAACCACGGATTTTCCGGCCCGCTTATCGGAACCTTCGCGGAAAGGTATCCGAGCAGGAGAATCCCGGGCACCAGGAAGAGCGTCCAGCGCAACAGGCTTGCCCGCAGCTGCGCGGCAGAGGCGATTTCGCTCATGCTGGAGAAATTCCTCGAATCACTTGGCACTTGCGGTGAGTTTGGCGTGGTGCAGCACGAGAGGCAACTAAGTGAAACCCCTTTATCCGCGCCTTGCCGCGATCAGGAACTCGATATTGCCTTCCGGGCCCTTGATCGGGCTTTCGACGATCCCCTGTACCGTCCACCCCTCGCCTTCGAGCCAGTCACGCACCTCGCCGCAGACGCGCTCGTGAAGCGCCGGGTCGCGCACTACGCCGCCCTTGCCGACTTCGCCGCGGCCGACCTCGAACTGCGGCTTGATCAGCGCGACGAGCTGGCAGTGCGGAGCGGCAAGGCGTAGCGGCACTTCCAGCACCTTGGCGAGGCCGATGAAGCTGGCATCGCACACCACCCAGTCGCAGGGCGCGTCGATCAGCTCGGGCGTCAGGACGCGCGCGCTGGTCTGCTCCAGCACGGTCACGCGGGGATCCTGCCGCAGCTTCCAGGCAAGCTGGTTGGTGCCGGAATCGACCGCGAATACCCGGACTGCTCCCCTGCTCAGCAAAACATCGGTAAAGCCGCCGGTCGAGCTGCCGATATCCATGGCGGTGACGCCTGTGGGATCGAGGCCGAACGCGTCGAGCGCATGGGCGAGCTTGACGCCGCCGCGCGACACCCAGGGATGGTCGCGTCCGCGCACATCCAGCGTTGCATCGGCAGCGATCGACTGGCCCGGCTTGGCTATCCTGGTTTCGCCCGAATAGACCAGTCCCGCCATTACCAGCGCCTGCGCCCGGCTGCGGCTTTCGGCAAGGCCGCGCTCGACCAGAAGCTGATCGACACGGGCCTTTGCGGCGGAACGAGGCTTTGACGGGTTTTTCAAATCGCGGGACTTGTGATGGCAAGCGACTGATTCCATACGGGAGCGATGAAGGCAAATAGCCGCTTGCACCTCTCGTCCGTTGCCGCCGTGGCCCTCGCCGCGCTGCTTTCAAGCTCATGCGCGGAGCAGCGCATCGTGCCGGTCCCCGTCCCCACCCCGACGCCAACGCCGACTCCCCGGCCGATCGTCCGCCCGCAGGTCGACTGGCGCGCGGCACCGATCACGCCGGGAGACTGGCGCTGGGGCATGGAAGGCGGACAATCGGTGGCACGCTTTGCCGGCGATATGCTCGCGCTGCGCTGCAACACCGCGAAGCGGACGGTAACCCTGTCCAGAGCCGGCACCGCGAGCGGCGAAGTACCGATGACGGTGATCACCCAGAACGTCACCCGGCCTTTGCTGGGAATCGCCCAGCGAGGCAGTCCGCCCTCCATCGCGGTCACGTTCGGCGCCAACGATCCGCTGCTCGACGCCATGGCCTTCAGCCGCGGGCGTTTCGCGGTCGAGACCGCAGGCCTGCCGACGCTTTACGTACCGAGCTGGCCCGAGGTGAGCCGGATCATCGAGGATTGTCGCTGAGGGGAATGACAGGCCGTCTTGCGGTGGCCGAAGTGACTATACTGACGCCAAAAAAAATGAATGCAAGACTTGTTGTGCGCTGCAGAATGATTCACACAGTAGCCAAGGCCGAACGGAACAACGAATTCGATCCGCCCCAGCCGCAAAAAACGGCGACCTGGCACAACAGCGCGAAAGGAGGTGATCCGATGTCTCATGGTCCAGCAGAGAGGTCGGCAATTTCCGTCGCGAGGCATTATCGCTGAAGTTTCCCGAGTATGCGATAAAGGCCTTGCTGGCGGCACTTCCGGCCGCTGACCATGCGAAGGGCCGTTCCCGAAACGGGGAGCGGCCCTTCTCATTTGCGCCGCTTTTCCCCACCGTGCTAGGAATGAAAGCGACTTATCAATTATTTCTCACGTATTGCCTTTGCCGTAATTTTCGTTCAACGGCGCACGGTTTGACATGAGGGAAACACTGTCCATGGCGACACTCGCCAACCCTGTTCTGGAATTCGCGCGCCTGCCGCATCCCGCGCCCACCTCGGCCGAGCGGCGGGCCGAAGTGCTCGCCAACCCGGGCTTCGGCACTAATTTCTCCGATCATATGGTTTCGATCGAATGGACCGAGGGCCAGGGCTGGCACGATGCGACGATCGGCCCACGCGAGCCGATCACGCTCGATCCAGCCTGCGCCGTGCTGCATTACGCGCAGGAGATATTCGAGGGACTCAAGGCCTATCGCCAGGCCGACGGCGGCATCGCCCTGTTCCGTCCCGAGGCCAACGCCGCGCGCTTCAATGCCTCCGCGCGGCGGCTGGCCATGCCCGAACTGCCCGAGGACGTCTTCGTGGAATCGGTGCGCCAGATCGTCGCCGCCGACCGCGACTGGTTTCCGACAGTGGAAGGCGGCTCGCTCTATCTGCGGCCCTTCATGTTCGCGTCCGAGACGTTCCTGGGCGTGCGGCCGTCCAAGCAGTACAAGTATCTCGTCATCGCCAGCCCTGCCGGCAATTACTTCAAGTCAGGCTCGCCAGCGGTTTCGATCTGGGTGAGTCGCGACTACACGCGCGCCGCACCGGGCGGAACGGGCGCCGCGAAGTGCGGCGGCAACTACGCCGCCAGCCTCGTGCCGCAAGCCGAGGCAATCGAGCGCGGGCACGACCAGGTCGTGTTCCTCGATGCCGCCGAGCACAAGTGGGTCGAGGAACTGGGCG
>JAGREL010000362.1 GCA_020446575.1 Novosphingobium sp.
ATCCCGCCCAAGGGCAGCGTCGAGGCGATCAAGCAGTCCGGCGCCAAGGTGATCTGCTTTGCGCCGACGCTGGCGCTGGGCAAGAAACTGCTGCGTTCGGGCGCGGACGCGCTGGTCATCGAGGGGATGGAGGCAGGCGGCCATATCGGTCCGGTTTCGACCAGCGTGCTGGCCCAGGAGATCCTGCCGGCGCTGGCCGAGGAGAACCTTGTCTTCGTTGCCGGCGGGATTGGTCGGGGAGAGGCGATCGCCGGCTACCTCGAAATGGGCGCGGTCGGCGTGCAGCTTGGTACGCGCTTTGCCTGCGCGACCGAATCCATTGCCCATCCCGACTTCAAAAAGGCCTTCTTCCGTGCCTCGGCCCGCGATGCGGTGACCAGCGTGCAGGTCGACCCGCGCCTGCCGGTGATCCCGGTGCGCGCGCTCAAGAACAAGGGCACGGAGGAATTCACCGCCAAGCAGATCGAAGTCGCCAGGCTGCTCGACCAGGGCCAGATCGAGATGGGAGAGGCGCAGCTTCAGATCGAACATTTCTGGGCCGGCGCGCTCAGGCGGGCGGTGATCGACGGCGATGTCGATGCCGGTTCGATCATGGCAGGCCAGTCTGTCGGCATGGTGATGAAGGAAGAGCCGGTCGCGGAGATCATCGCGACATTGCTTGAGGAATGCGAGGCTGCGCTCTCGCGGCGCAAGGCGGCCTAGCGGGCGCGTGTCCATGGCCGAAATCCAGACCCTGACACTGTCCTGCGCCGACCGTCCGGGCATTACCGCGCGGGTGACGGGCTACCTGTTCGAACAGGGCGGCAACGTCTACGAGGCGCAGCAGTTCAACGATCTGGAAGATGACCGCTTCTTCATGCGGGTCGCGTTCGATCCCGGCGCGACCGATCCGGAAGCGTTGCGCGCCGGTTTCGCGGCGATTGCCGGGGAGTACGGGATGCGCTGGCAGCTCAGCAGCCAGCTGCGGGCGCGCAAGGTGGCGATCATGGTCTCCAGGTTCGACCATTGCCTTGCCGACCTTTTGTACCGCGTGCGGATCGGCGAGATGCCGATGGAAGTCGTCGCGATCGTCTGCAACCACCCACGCGAGGCACTCAGCCACACCAATATCCGCGACATTCCCTTCCACCACCTGCCGGTGACGAAGGAAACCAAGCCGCAGCAGGAAGCGCAGGTGAGGGCGGTGATCGAGGAAAGCGGTGCCGAACTCGTAGTCCTGGCGCGCTACATGCAGATCCTGTCGGACGAGATGGCGGCCTGGCTGTCCGGACGCTGCATCAACATCCACCATTCCTTCCTCCCCGGCTTCAAGGGCGCGAAGCCCTATCACCAGGCGCATGCGCGCGGCGTGAAGATGATCGGGGCGACGGCCCACTATGTGACGGCAGACCTCGACGAAGGCCCGATCATCCATCAGGATGTGGAAGCGATCACTCACGCCGATTCGCCCGAGGAGCTGGTGCGCAAGGGACGCGATATCGAGCGGCGGGTACTCGCAGAAGCCGTGCGGCTGCATCTGGAGGACCGGGTGCTGCTCAACGGCAACAGGACGGTGGTGTTCAAGAGCTGAGGTGCCGCCTCCGGAAGGGAGAAATCCAATGCGCGTGAACGGGCTCAACCACGTCAATATCGTCGCTTCGGATATCGAGAAGACCATCCGGTTCTACGAGACGGTGCTGGGCATGCGCGCCGCCGAGATTCCGATGGCGCCGGCCGG
>JAGREL010000363.1 GCA_020446575.1 Novosphingobium sp.
ACGCAGATCGCGATGATGGCGATCAGCCAGTCCGAGCAGATCGGCTATTCCAACCTCGTCGAAAGCTGGCTGGGCATCTCGATCGACAAGGGCGCCCGCTTCACCGACTGGTCGCACCGGCCGCTGACCGAACGGCAGATCACCTACGCCATCAACGACGTCACTCATCTTTCGGCGATCTTCCCCAAGATCCTGGCGCGTCTGAGAAAAACGGGGCGCGGGCAATGGCTCGACCAGGAAATGGAAAAGCTCGCCGATCCGGAGAACTACCGCAACGATCCCTCGACCATCTGGCGACGTATCAAGGCTCCGGGACGCAATGCGGCAATGCTCGGCCGGCTCAAGGCACTGGCCGAATGGCGCGAGCTGGAAGCGCAGGACAAGAACATACCGCGCGGGCGGATCGTCCGAGACGAGACGCTGGCCGATCTCGCCAACCACCCACCCCGAAACCAGGCGGACCTTGCCAAGGTACGCGGGCTTTCTGCGGGCTGGAAGGACAACGAAATCGGCAAGCGGCTGATGACGACATTAACTACCGCCAAACCGCTGCTTGATGAGGAAATGCCGCCGCGTATTCCGCGTGGCGTGCCGCTGGGCAAGGAAGGCGCACTGGTTTCGGACCTGCTCAAGCTGCTGCTCAAGATCCGCTCCCGCGAGATCGACGTCGCCGCGCGACTGCTTGCCCGCAGCGAGGAACTGGAAGCGCTGGCGGCCGGCGTGCGCAAGGATCTGCCGATCCTTGAAGGCTGGCGCTTCGAGCAATTCGGCCGAGACGCGCTGGAGCTCGTGGAAGGCAAGCTCGCCTTCGCGGTCGTCAAGGGCAAGCTCAAGATGACGCATGTCGATGAACTGCACGAGACCGTCAGGACGGCGGCGGAATAGGCCGGATGACCGTCTACCATCCGACGCTCAAGCAGCTTCAGTATCTCGTCGCGCTGCACGAACACGAGCATTTCGGACGTGCCGCCGATGCCTGCTGCGTGTCTCAATCGACATTGTCCGCGGGCCTGCGCGACCTCGAGCAGCTGCTTGGCGTAATGCTGGTCGAACGCACCAAACGCGCGGTGCGCTTCACACCGCTGGGCAACGCCGTGGTCGAGAAGGCACACCGCATCCTGCGCGAGACCGAGGAGCTTTCCGACCTCGTCCAGTCGAGCGGGCAGCCGCTTTCCGGCGAAGTGCGGATGAGCGTGATCCCGACGATCGCGCCCTTCCTGCTGCCGCGCATGCTGCCCCGCCTGAGGCGCGAGCGTCCCAATCTCAAACTGTTCCTGCGTGAGGAGCCGAGCGCTGCGGCAATCGAATCGCTCCATCACGGCCGCGCCGATTGCGTGTTGCTCGCCCTGCCCTATCAAACCGGCGAAGTTGAGAAGGAGACCATCGAGCTCGATGCCTTCTTCGTTGCGTTTCCACATGACGATCCGCGCAATCCACCCGACGAGGTGTCGCCCTCGCTGATCGACGAGAACCGGCTGTTGCTGCTCGAAGACGGCCATTGCCTCAAGGACCACGCCCTTGCAGCCTGCAACCGCCCGGAGCTGCGCGCCAGCGCGACGATGATCGGCACCAGCCTGCACACGCTGGTGCAGATGGTCGACAACGGCCTCGGGCTCACCATGTTGCCGGAAATGGCACTCGATGCCGGGATCCTGAACGGCACCAATGTCGTCGCCCGCCCGCTCAAGGCCCGCAACGCCAATCGCGAGATTGCCCTGGTCTGGCGCAAGAACTCACCCCGCGCCGAGGAGTTCCGGCTGCTCGCGGAGGAACTGCGGACGGGGTAAGCCGGGCCACTCGCCGCCTGGATCACGAACCGAGACACGCCGCTCCATCCCGAACTTGTATTCCCTCAAGGCATGGAAACCGTGTCCATCATGAATTGGACAACAGGTGCGCCAAGAAGCCATGCTGAGTGAAACCTATGGGGGAGAACACGGATGGCGAAACGGTTTCGAAGCGGTATGGCTGCGGCTGGCCTTGCAGCGATTGCGGCAGGCCTTGCCGGCGCGGCTTCGGCGGCAGAACCTCCGGCACCGGTAACCTCGCAAGCTTCCATCCCTGCCGAGCAGCAACAGCGTCCCAACGTGCTGATCTGGATGCTCGACGATGTCGGCTTCGCCCAGCTTTCCTGCTTCGGCGGACTTGTCGCCACGCCCAATATCGACCGCATTGCGCGCAGCGGGCTTCGCTATTCCAACTACCATACAGCTGCGATCTGTTCGGCCAGCCGCGCCGCGATCCTGTCGGGCCGCAATCCGCATACGGTGCATCTGGGCGGCCACGCGGCATCGGCCCGTCCGTACCCCGGGTATGACGGCCATATCCCGGCATCGGCCGGAAGCATCGCCGCCAATCTCAGGCAGGCCGGATACCGGACTTATGCCTTGGGCAAATGGGATCACCTGCCGACACAGGAAGCATCGCCCGCCGGCCCGTACAACCAGTGGCCCGCCGGCCAGGGATTCGACCACTTCTACGGTTTCCTGGCCGCCGATGCCGACAACTGGAACCCGATCCTGATCCGCGACACGGCACCGGTCGCAAAGCCGGGCGATCCGGACTACCACCTCAATCACGACCTGGCTGACAGAGCGATCGCGATGATCGGCGAGCGCGACGCGGCGAGCCCCATGGCGCCGTTCTTCATGTATTGGGCGACGGGCACAGCCCACGCCCCGCATCACGCGCCGCAAGCATGGATCGAGCGCTACAGGGGCAAGTTCGACATGGGCTGGGACGAGGCTCGCAAACGGATTCTGAAAGCGCAGATCGCCCAGGGGCTGGTTCCCAAGGGCGCCACGCTTGCCCCGCGCCCCGAAGGCATGCCGGCCTGGGACAGCCTGAACGCACAGCAGAAGAAGCTCTACGCACGGCAGATGGAAGTCTTCGCCGCCTCCCTTAGCCACGCCGACGAACAGTTCGGACGCATCCTCGATGCACTGGAGGCTCGGGGGGAACTCGACAACACGATGGTGATCATCACCACGGACAATGGCGCCAGCGCCGAAGGCGGGCCTGGTGGCCTGCACAACGAGGCCTTTCTGGTTACGGGCGATTATCCGAACGATGCCGAAAACATGGAATTCTACGACCGCTGGGGCGGGCCGGAGACCTATCCGCACTATAGCTTCGGCTGGGCTGTCGCCGGCAACACACCCTTCCGCTACTACAAGCAGGTCACTCACGAGGGCGGCATCCACGTGCCGCTGGTCGTCGCGTGGCCGAAGGGCATCTCCGCGCGGGGAGAACTGCGAGACCAATTCGTCCATGTCGCCGACATTGCGCCAACGATTCTGGACGCGGCCGGCGTCACGCTGGCCGAAACCGTGAACAACGTGAAGCAGCAGCCAATGGACGGGCTCAGTTTCGCCTACAGCTTCACGGCACCGCAGGCACCCGAACCCAGGCAGGCGCAATATTATGAGATGCACGGCAACAAGGCACTGATTTCCGGCGACTGGTCGATCAACACCACGCACCGCGTCCGCACCTGGGACAATTCCAGCGCGGGCGTGCCGGACGAACCCTGGGAACTCTACAATCTCAAGCGCGATCCGGGTCAGGGGCGGGATCTGGCCCAAAACCAGCCGCAGCGTGTCGAGGCGCTCGCCACCATCTTCGAAGAGCAGGCCAGGCAGTACAACATCTATCCGCTTGGCGACGTGTCCGACGGCGTCAAGGAAACCATGCGGCAGGTCCAAGCCGACTTTCAGCGACGAAAAGGCAAGTGGCGCTATTCCGGGCCGGTCGGAAACATCCCGGCATTGGCTTCACCGCCCATCGCCGCGCTGGGCTTTACCATGACAGCCACGCTCGGCCTTGCCGATACAGGCGTCACCGGCCCGATTTTCGCGTCAGGCGGACAGCTCGGCGGGATGGGGCTCTACCTGAGAGAAGGAAGGCCTGTCCTGATCCTGACCTCGCTGGCCGGCGCAACCACCGAACTCGCCGCAGCCGAGGTATTGCCCGCAGGCAATAACGCGATCGAGTTCACTTTCAGCAATGCCCACGGATCGCCCGAACACGCAGTGACCCTGAAGGCGAACGATCGCATGCTGATGCAGGGGACGGTCGATTTCGCCCTGCCGAGGTCCTTCGGCATTTCGGAAGTCTTCGGCGTCGGCATCGACAATGGCTCGCCCGTATTGGCGGGAGCCCCGGCCGATAAGCCCCTGGCGGCAACGCTCAGCGAAATAACTTTCGATTTTACGGCCAGTCAGGCTTCTGGGCACTAGGAGCGGCCAAAGCACCGCCTTGCCTCAATCCATGTGTTTGAGGCCTACGCGCAGGTAGTCCCAGCCGGTCACCAGCGTCAGCACGGCTGCGCCCCACAGAGAGACCAGCCCGACCTGCTCGGACACGGGCCAGCCGGGTGTGGCGCCGGCCAGGATCAGCGCGCCGAGGGCGACAAACTGCAGCGTCGTCTTCCACTTGGCGAGCTTGGAAACCGGCACCGAGACCTGCAGGCCCGCAAGGAACTCCCTGAGCCCCGAGACGGCGATCTCGCGCAGCAGGATGATCAGCGCGGCGACAACGTGCCAGCCATGTATCTCGCCATTGCTGGTCAACACGAGAATCACCGCAGCGACCATGATCTTGTCTGCGATCGGATCGAGGAAGATGCCAAGCCTGGAAACCGCGCCCTGCGCCCGGGCAAGATAGCCGTCGAAATAGTCGGTGATGCCCATCAGGCAGTAGACGCCGAAGGCTATCGCATAGCCCGCCTTCCAGTCCGGCCACCACAGCAGGCCGACCAGTACGGGAACCGTGACGATCCGCGACAGGGTCAGGAGGTTAGGCAGACTCAGCATCCTTCACGAACCCATAGCGGCGAACCGCTTCGCAAAAAAGTATCCTGCAAGGGCTTGTGACATTGTTTCATAGCGCTAAGGGTCTCGCGGGGAAGGACAGCCTGACGCGAGGACATGACGACATCGACGCATCTGATAAGGACGCGCCGCTTCCTTCCGCTGTTCGTGACGCAGCTGCTGGGCGCCTTCAACGACAATCTGTTCAAGAACGCCATGGTGCTGTTTGTCGTCTACAGCGTCTATAATTCCGAAGAGGCCGAAGCGCAGTTCAGCGCTACCGCCTCGGCGGTGTTCATCATACCTTTCTTCGTACTCTCGGCGTTATCCGGCCAGCTTGCAGACATGCGCGACAAGGCGCGGATAATCCGTATCGTAAAGTTCTGCGAAATCCTGATCATGCT
>JAGREL010000364.1 GCA_020446575.1 Novosphingobium sp.
CTGCCGGTGATCGCGACGCTGGAAGATCTTGACGCCGATGCGCTCGTCAAGATCCTCAGGGAACCGAAGAACGCTCTGGTCAAGCAGTACTCCAAGCTGTTCGAGCTTGAGGAAGTGGCGCTGACTTTCACCGACGATGCGCTGGAAACGATCGCCAACAAGGCCATCGAACGCAAGACCGGCGCGCGCGGGCTGCGGTCGATCGTCGAAGGTATCCTGCTCGATACCATGTTCGACCTGCCGACCGAGGAAGGTATCGCCGAAGTGGTGGTCGATGCCGACGTCGTCGAAGGCCGCAAGGAACCCGTCCGCGTGCTCAAGGGCGACAAGGCCGAGGAAGCTGCCTGACACTGTCAGCCTGGGCTGCGAGTCGATACTCGCCCTGTCCGACGACCAGATCGACCGCGTCGTCTTCTTCCGCCGGGAGAGGATCAAGACCGACCCGGTCTGCTGCGAGGTGCATGCCGGCGGCGTGGTCCATTACGCCTATCAGGAAGCGAAACTGTGGATGCAGGTGGTGGAGCGCCTCGAAAGCCTGCCCGGCTTCATGACCAGCTGGTTCGCCATCCTGACCGAGCCTCCCGCTCCGCGCCTGCGATTCGTCGCTTACGACCGCTTCGGACGCCCCCAACTGGAAGCGCCCTGGCGATTTTAGGCGGCGAAGGCTCGCCGCGACGGCGTATGTGCGTCGCGTATCGATACGGGGTCTTGCTCCTTCGCGACATCGCTGCCTAAGCTCCTTCGGCAAGAGGAGAGGACAGCCATGGCCGACAGCCGCGTGAAGGTTTCGCGCATCATCCACACGATCCATGCGACCCACGACATCTACGGCTGCCGCCTGCTGTATCAGGATGCGCTGGGCGGACTGGTGTTCGCGGAGAACTATTTCGAGGCGGAAGACCGCGACGCGGCGCTGCTCTACGTGACCAACCACATGGTCGAGCCGATGGCGCCGCGCGATCCTGCCAACATGGACAAGCCCTTCGCCCGGCTGACCAGCAAGATCGGCCAGTCCTTCCATTCCTTCGAGCTGAAGGTGGAAAACGGCAAGGCGGCCAGCCAGGCCTTCCGCGACGCCGGCTGCACCGTGGCGAGCGACTACGGCATCTTCTTCTTCGTGAAGGCGGAATCGACCGGCGGCGTGCTGCTTGAGGTCTGCGAAACGCCGATGCCCAACGATCCCTACGACCGGAAAGGCTGGGGACCGGACATCGGGGTCGGCCACGCCTGTTCGGTGGTCGCGCTGGACCACATCGCCTGTGTGACCGCCGATATGGACGCGGCGGTGCGCTTCTTCACCGAAATCGTCGATGGGCAAGTGGTTGCCGACGAGCGGACCGAGCTGCCCCAGCCCGGCCGCCGTGTGGTAATCCATCTCGGCGATACCGATGTCGCCTTCATCCAGCCGGACGACACTGCCGCCGGCCCGCTGGGCGCCTTCCTGTCGAAGCGCCAGAACGGCATTTACGCGCTCGTCTGGAACGTGGCCGACGAAGCGCAGGCGAAGGAATATCTCTCGGGCGGCAGGCTCCAGTTGCGGCTGACACAGGAAGGCTGTGTCTCACCGGGCTTTGCCATCGATCCCGAGGACTTCTACGGCGCGCGCCATGAATTCGTGGTCGCCGCCGGGAAGTAGGAGTGGTAGTCGGAACAGACTGATCTTTGACAAGAGGTTCGCGTGAAATTCCTCAAGATTGCCGCTATTTCGGCCTTGTCGCTTGCTCTGAGTGCAATTGCGATCGCACAGGCGCCGCAGGCGGACCAGTCGATGCAGCTGGCCCAATCGCCGGACCAGGGGCAGGTCCATCCGGTGCTGGGGCAGGCCTGGCCCGAGGAGCCGAAGTGGCTGGGGCCGGGGCCGATGCCGAGGCATTACCTGATATCGAGGTGGGGTATTCCCGAACCCTATGCATCGATGACCAATCCCCTGCCCAAGAGGCATGAGACGCTCGAAAGGGGAGCTGCGATCTACGCGCAGCACTGCGCGAGCTGCCATGGTGAGCAGGGCGCGGGAGACGGCGAAGCGGGCCGTGACCTGTCGCCGCCTCCGGGCAATCTCGTTTGGCTGTCCGATGTGCCCGAGAAGCAATGGGACGCTTACATGTATTGGACGACCGCTGAAGGCGGAACCCTGCTGGGAACCGCCATGCCGGCTTACAAGGACAGCTTGTCGAACGACGAGATCTGGGCGGTGACCGCTTACATTCAGGCGAACCTGCCGTTCGTGTCGCAATGGCGATTCTTTGACTAGGCGGATCAGGACAAAGGCGCGAACCGCCGGATCGGCCTAGACCACGGCTTCGCTCTCCAGCGCGCATTCCGCCCCTGTTTGGGTTTCGATCTGCAGCGTCGGGTGGCCGATGCCGAAGCGATGATGCAGCTCATGGGCGAGGCCGTGGAGGAAGGGATCGCCCGGATGGCCCTCGGGCATGACGACATGAGCCGTCATTGCCGTCTCGGTCGTGCTCATCGGCCAGATGTGAAGATCGTGCACCGCGCTGACTCCAGGCTGCGAGGCCAGAAAGGAGCGGACCTGCGCTTCGTCGATGCCTTCGGGCACGGCGAGCAGGCCCATCTTCACTGCATCGCGCAGCAGGCCCCAGCTTCCCCAGGCGATGACTCCGGTGATGAGCAGCGATGTCGCCGGGTCTATCCAGCGTGTGCCGGTCAGCACCACCAGCAGGCCGGCAACGACGACGCCCGCCGAAACGGCCGCGTCGGCCATCAGGTGCAGGAACGCGGCGCGCAGGTTGAGATCCGACTTTCGTCCTGCCGCGAAGAGCATGGCCGACAGTGTATTGATTACGATGCCGATACCGGCGACGATCATCATGACGCCGCCCGCCACCGGTTCCGGATCGGAAAAGCGGCGGATGGTCTCGACAAGGATCGCGCCCAGCGCGACCCACAGCAGCGCGGCGTTGGCGATGGCGGCAAGGATCGAAGAGCTCTTGAGGCCGTAAGTGAAGCGTGCGCTGGGCGGGCGCAAGGCAAGCACGCTCGCGCCCCAGGCCAACAGCAGCGAGAGCACGTCGGACAGATTGTGCCCGGCATCGGCGATCAGCGCCATCGAACCGCTGATAAGTCCGGCGACGACTTCGGCGATCGTGAAGCCGACATTGAGCAGCACTGCCAGGGCAAAGGCCTTGCCCCGCCCGGCGCTCGGCGCCGGGTTGCGATGATCGTGATGGTGTTCGTGACCGGCGCCCATATGCGCCGATCTTGCACAGGCCGCAGGCCTCATCAAGCGATGTGGCATCATATCCCTTGCCCATGCCGTCGCGCCGCACCTATCATCGCGCGACGCGGCCGGTCATAGCCGGTGCGACAGGCGGGAGAGAGACCGATGACAGCAGCAACCGAGAGCGGCCTTGCCCTGCCGCGCTATTCGGCCGACCCGGTGCCGCCGGTGAAGCTGCCGGCCGGCCGGACGATCGGGCCGGTCACCGGAATGCAGGTGAGCCCGGACGGCCATATCTGGGTTCTCCACATTGCGAACCATCCCGAATATGCGCCACTCGGGCCGGACGAGCCTCCTTCGGCGCGGATGCCTTCGGTGATGGAATTCGATGCGGACGGCAATTTCCTCCAGGGCTGGGGCGGGCCGGACTGGCTTCCCCGCGAAGCCGGTCACCAGCAATGGCCCAAGCAGGAAGAAACCATATCCTTCGACGATGCCGGCACCATCTGGGTCTTCGGTGCCGATGTTTCCTACGATCATGCGGTCCAGCGCTTCACCCGCGATGGCAAGCTGCTGCTGCGGATCGGCCGCTTCGGCGAGACCGGGGGAGACGAAAGCCCCGATCTGCTCGGCTGCCCCACCGATTGCTGGCACGATGTGAAGCGCAGCGAGGTCTACATCACCGACGGCTACGTCAATCACCGCATCGCCAAATTCGATTCCGATAACGGCAGGTTCCTGCGCTCATGGGGCGCCTATGGCCGGCCCTTGCCCAGCGCGAGTGCGGACTATGCGGACAGTTTCAGCAATCCGGTGCATGCAATTACGCTGGGGCCGGACGGATACCTCTACGTCTGCGACCGCAAATATGACCGGGTGCAGGTGTTCGATGCCGTCGGCCATGCAAGCCCGCGTTTCATCCGCGAGATCGGGCTGGACGTCGAATCCCCGTTCGGTTCGACTTTCAACCTGGTGTTCACGCCGGACGGCAAGTTCATGATTCTGAACGATGGCAACAATTCGCGGTTGTGGATCGTCGACATGGTCGCCTGGAAGGTCGTCGATCATTTCATGGCGCCCAATTCGGAAGGCGCGGACCTGACGGCCACCGTCCACAAGATCACGGCCGACCACGAAGGCAATCTCCTGCTCGGGCGCACCGCGAGGGGGATCGAGCGGATGCGCTACGAAGCGGCGGGAGCATAGTGCCGATGGATGGCAAATTCCCTCCGCGGATCGAGAACGGGCTGTGCGGTCCTCCCCGGATTGAACCGCTGGGGCCGGAAGAGCTGGGCGAGGCCGGCTGGCAGGCGATGAATCGCGCGCGCGATCTTACCGGCTATCCGAAGGATGCGCCGCTGCATCCCTTCCTGGCGACCATGTGCCGCCACACCGAGATGTTCGAGCGGTACATGGAATTCGGGATGAATTTTCTCCTGAATTCGGCGATTGCGCCGCGCGACCGGGAAATGGTGATTCTGCGCACCGGCTGGCTCTGCGATGCTCCGTACGAATGGTGCGAACACGTCGCGGCGGGGCTGCGGGAGGGTTTGACCCGGCAGGAGATCGACTGGATCAGCGAAGGCCCGTCCGCTCCGGGCTGGGACGAACGCGACCGGGCGCTGCTGCGCGCGGTGGACGAGCTTCACGGGAACGCGACGATCTCCGACGAGGTTTGGGCCGTGCTTGCCGAACATTTCGACGAGCGCCAGCTGCTCGAGCTGCCGGTG
>JAGREL010000365.1 GCA_020446575.1 Novosphingobium sp.
CGGCCGAAGATCGAGACCGAGACCTTGACCCGGTTCTTGTCGAAATCAAGCTCTTCGACCACGCCGTTGAAGCTGGCGAAGGGCCCGTCGAGCACCTTGACCGAATCGCCGATCTCGTAATCGACATGGACCTGCTTGCGCGGCGCCGCGGCGGCTTCCTCGGCAGCGCCGAAATAGCGCGCCGCCTCGGCCTCGCTGATCGGCTGCGGCTTGCCGCTGGCGCCCAGGAAACCCGTCACCTTCGGCGTGTTCTTGACGAGGTGATAGATGTCGTCGGTCATGTTGAGCTTGGCGAGCACATAGCCGGGCATGAACTTGCGCTCGACCTGCACCTTCTTGCCCCGCTTGACTTCGGTGACCGTCTCGGTCGGCACTTCGACTTCCTCGACAAGCTGGGACAGGCCCATGCGTTCCGCCTCGGCGACGATTGCGTCGCGGACCTTGTTCTCGAAGCCGGAATAGGCGTGGATGATATACCAGCGGGCCATGGTTCTCTCTCGAATGGGGGAAATGCGGGAGCCGGTCAGATCAGCGACAGCAGCCAGCGCACAGCGGCGCCGAATACGGAATCGATGCCAAGGAAGAACAACGCCAGGATGAGCATCATGATCGCCACCATGATCGCGGTGGTTATCGTTTCCTGACGCGTCGGCCAAACCACCTTGCGGACTTCCGCCTGGACCTGGCGCATGAACTCGCCCGGACTGGTTTTTGCCATGGTCTTGTCTCTCGCTTTCCCAGAAACTTTCTGCGGCTTCCGCCAAGGGGACATCGCCGCCCCGGTCTGGACCGGGAGGGGCAATGCGCTTTCCTGTGTCGGAAGATTGAGGGGATTTAGCGAGGGGCGTGCGGATTTGCAAGCCGGGCAAGGAAGCTGTTCGGTGTGCGGAACAGCACCTGCGCACCCTTCGGCATGCGGGCCGGCTTCTCCTTGCCGAAATACCAAAGATAGTCGGCATGGTGCGCCGGGACGAACGCGGCCAGGTCGATCGGCTCGCCAGGCAGGCGGTAGATGCGCTGCGAGGGATCGACGAAGCCTTTTCCGCCCTCCTTCAGCCGCAGCATATGGATGCCGGGCACCGCGAAATGGGAATTGACCAGCGCGTCGCGCCGCACCGTCGCATAGCTCGGCGCATGCTCGAAGGGATTGATCCCCCAGTGCGACGCTTCGACGACCACCGCTCCGGCAACCCGCGCGCCTCGGGGCACCTGATCGAGCGCCTCCAGCGCGACCTCCAGCTCGCGCGACTGCTCGTGCCAGGACACGCTGGTGACACCGAGCCGCACGAGGAATAGCGCCGAAGCGGCAAGCAGCACCCAGCGCGGCGCCGGCCAGTCGATCGCGAGGCAGCCGATCATCAGCGCCACGGCGATCAGCCGCCAGTCCGCGTAGTCGCCGCCGCCAAGATGGCGCGGCATGACGATCGTCAGCACAGCGAAGATCAGAGCGGCCCAGCCCAGCCGTCCGTCGATACGCCGGGCAAGCAGGGCGACCAGCAGGACGCCGGCAAGGATGGCAAGGCTCGCCAGATCGAGCTGCATGGACTGTTCGCGCATGGCCTTGAGCCAGATGCCGATCTTGTAGAACACGACGTCGCGCCCATAAGACAGGCCGCCCTTGGCTCCTCCGGCCAGCAACAGCGGCAGGATCGGCAGGGCCAGCGGCCAGGGCGCGAGGAATGCGGAAGCACTTTTGCGCCGCTGCCATTCATAGCCGAACACAAGAACGCCGAGCACGCCCCAGCCAGCGACATGGCATAGCCAGACGATCGCTCCGGCCGGCAGGAAAACCAGCCACCGCCAGCGCCAGGTTTCAAGGCGCACCCAGGCAGCGAAGGCAAACAGCGCCAGTGCCAGCGCCAGGCAGAAATTGTAGAAGCCCATGCCCATCGCCGGCGACCAGATCAGCGCGAAGGCCAGCAGCGAGCCGATGCCGATGCGCCGGCGCAGCACCCATTCGACCGTGAGCAGCCCGAAGCCGGTCAACGGCGGGAGGACGAAGCCCATCAGCCAGCCGGCCGTCTCTACGCCCAGCAACCGGCCCAGCGGCCACATCAGCAGGTCGGCGCCGAGATTGCCGTTCCAGCGCCATTCGAAATCGTAATATCGGGCAAGGTACGGGCTGTGCCCGCCGTCCAGCATGACGTGATAGCGCGCCAGATGCGACGCGTAGTCGGTCAGCTGCGGATGGACGGCGACAAGGAAAGGCAGGCCCGAGAGCAAGGCAAGCGCAATGCCGAACACCAGCGCGAAACCCGGCGTGCGGGCAACCGCCCGCCCCGTGTTCCTATTCGCTGCTCGGGGCGCCGAACCTTGCTGCTGTGCATCCATCGGCGGGCTCCCAGTGGGGAGAGGCTGGCAGGAGTGGC
>JAGREL010000366.1 GCA_020446575.1 Novosphingobium sp.
TGGGCCGCCGAGACATGCGAGGACGATTGATGCGGACGGGTTTTGCTGCCCTGGCGCTGTCTGCCGCGCTGGCGGCCTGCTCGTCCAGCGCCAGCGATGGCGCGGCGGCAGGCGTTGCCGCGACGGAGCCCGCGCGCCATCCCGTTTCCGGCCTTCAGGTCATACCGCTTACGGTTATCCATGAAGGTAAACGCCACCGTTTCCGTGTCGAGATTGCGGGCAATCCCTACGAACAGGCCAAAGGGCTGATGTTCCGCACCGAAATGGGCGCTGACGAAGGCATGCTGTTCCCGATGAAACCGCCGCGCAACGCCTCGTTCTGGATGAAGAACACGGTGATCCCGCTCGACATCATCTTCGTGGGTCAGGACCGGCGGATCATCAATATCGCCGCCGATGCGGTTCCCTACAGCGAGGAAAACCTCGAATCGCAGGGACTGGCCGCCGCCGTGCTGGAGCTGAACGGCGGCCGGGCGGCGGAACTCGGCATCGGGCCGGGCGACAAGGTGGAGTGGTAGACTGCAAACTCCTTCTCCCGCCGGGAGAAGGATAGCGGAGCTTGACCGTTTCACGGGCAAGCAGAGCTTGGATGAGGGATGTGGATACCCTCACCCAACTCCGGCTAACGTGCGATGCGCACAAGCCTTCGTATCCCTCTCCCAATGGGAGAGGGTTTCTGGCTTGCCCGCACCCCCGGATATCCGCTAGGCGCGAAGCCATGGGAATCCTCTCCAAGATCTTCACCTGGTGGAACGGCGCGACTATCGGCACGCTGGTGAACAGCGCGCTGAGCGGCGAGCACGTCGGGACCGATGCGCAGGGCAACCGCTACTATCGTTCGAAAAGCGCGAAGACGACCGACGGGCGTGAGCGGCGCTGGGTGATTTACGATGGCGCCAACGATGCGAGCCGCGTTCCCGCCGAATGGCACGGCTGGCTGCATCACAGCTATGACGACGTGCCGGAGAGCCATTTGCCGCCGCCGCGCATCTGGGAGGCGGACTACACGCCCAATGCCACCGGCACTCCTCTGGCTTATCGTCCGCAGGGCGCGCTTGAGCGCGGCGGGCACCGTGCCCGCGCGACCGGCGATTACGAAGCCTGGTCGCCGGACGCGTAAGAGCCGGGATTGATGAATCGGGCGCTTGCCCTTCTGCTCGCTGCTTCGCTTGCCGGTTGCGGTGGGTCCGGGGACCAGGTGCCGGATGAAGCGAAGACTTCCAAGGCTGCCGTCCCCAAGCTTTCCCGCGATGCGGCTGCCGACGAAGGTGAGGGCACTCCGGTCGAGGAACGGGTCGCTACCATCGGCCTGCTCAACAAGCGGAACAACCTGACCCAGGACCTGGTGATGAAGTCCGGCGAATCGCGGCGCGTGGGCAATGTCATCGTCAAGCTCGAGGTCTGCGAGAAGACCAAGCCCTGGGAACGGCCCGAGGAAGAGGGCGCCTTCGTGCAGGTCTTCGTCGAGGAGAGGGCCTCAGCCAGCGAGAAGCTTGCCTGGCACAAGGTCTTTTCGGGCTGGCTGTTCAAAAACTCGCCTTCGCTCAACGTTGTCGAGCACCCGGTCTACGATGTCTGGATCAAGAACTGCGCGATGAAGTTTCCCGGCGAAGAGGCGAAGCCGGCGACTTCGGCATCGTCGCGCAGCGCTGCAAAAGCTTCGGGCAGCGCGAGTGCTTCACCTTCACCGGCTCCCAGCGCCGCTCCCGCGCCATCGCCCGAACCGGCCGCCGAATAGGGCCGCTGCGCGGCGTGCAGCAATGACACATAGCGCTGCTGGCTGATCTCCACCGCGCCGAGCGATGCGAGATGGGACGTGATGAACTGGCAATCGAGCAGTTCGGCATGGGCACGCCGCAGCGCCGCCACCAGCCACGCCAGCGCGACCTTGGATGCGTCGCGCTCCCGGCTGAACATGCTTTCGCCGCAGAAGGCCCGGTCGAAGCCGATGCCGTAAAGCCCGCCGACGAGTTGCCGTTCGCCGTCGTCCCCCGCGTGCCAGCATTCGATGGAATGGGCGTGGCCCAGCCGGTGCAGGTTCTCGTAGCTCGCCTGAATGCGGTAGCTGATCCAGCTTTCCCCGTCGTCCCCGCGCCGCGGCTCGGCGCATGCGTCCATCACTTCGGAGAAGGCCTCGTTGCAGGTGACGGTGAACTTGCCGCGCCGCAGCGTCCTGGCCAGCGAGCGCGAGAGATGGAAATTGTCGAGCGGCAGAATCGCGCGGCGGCGCGGTTCGACCCAGAATACCTCGGGATCGTCGCGCCGGTCGGCCATGGGGAAGATGCCGCCGCGATAAGCGAGCATTAACAGGTCTGGCTCTATGATCCGAGGCGTGGTGGGGGCGTGCACCGGGCGACATTAGCAAATTCGCGCAGCCGCGAACATCTGGCTATTGCTTTGCCTTGCCATCCCCTTCGTCACGCACTAGAGGCTGCCGCGCCTACAGGAGTGTAGCTCAGCTGGTAGAGCATCGGTCTCCAAAACTGAGGGTCGCGGGTTCGAATCCTGCTGCCCCTGCCACGCCGGACCACGGCGGCTCTCCGAGTGTGCGCCGTTCCAGCGACATATTGAA
>JAGREL010000367.1 GCA_020446575.1 Novosphingobium sp.
TTCCCGATGGCGAGCACCAGCAAGATCGCCATCGTCGCGACCTTTCTGGAAGGCGTAGACAGGGGGCGGTACAGCCTCGACGACAAATACCCGCTGATGGTGCCGGTTCCGTCCCGCAAGTTCGACGGCCCGGTCGCACCGGTGCGGGCCGGTGAAAGGCTGACGGCGCGCAGCCTGATCGAGCTGACTCTGACGCGCAGCGACAACCAGGCGACCGATGCCTTGCTCGCGGCGGTTGGCGGGCCGGCAGTGGTCAACAATTGGGTACGGCGCGCGGGAGTGTCCGATTTCAGCATCAACCGGGACATCGCCACGCTGGTACGCGATGACGGCGCGGTCGATCCGGCGACGACGATCGACCCGCGCGACAGTGCCACGCCGCTGGCGATGGTGCAGCTGCTCAGCGGCATCTACCAGGGCAAATGGCTCAGCCCCGAAAGCAGCGCCGTGCTGCTGGGCGCGATGCACCGCTGCGTAACCGGCAGGCGCCGGATTCCGGCGCTTCTGCCCGATGAGGCCCGCGTTGCGCACAAGACCGGCTCGCTGCACAACACGTCGAGCGATATCGGCATCATCCAGGCGCCGGATGGCCGCGCCATGGCGGTTGCGATCTATGTTACCGGGCAGGGAAGCAGGGGCAGGCGCGAAGCCCGGATCGCTTCGATTGCCCGCGCCATCTACGATGGCTACGCGCTTGAGACAGCGCGGGGCTATCGCCAGACGGCATCGCGCTGATCCGGAAATGCATTGCGCTGCCGTGCGCGTGGCGCGGCAGCCAGACAGCAGGAAGAGGTAACAGATTCGGGTAAGGGTGCCGGCTTCGGTTGAAGCCTCGCGCCTTCGGCCTTTCCGTTCAGATCACTGCCGGGACAAAAGGAAAGGGCGCGCGGAGTTGCCTCCACGCGCCCCGAAACCTTTTATCGCTACAAGCGAATTATTCAGACATCGCGTCAGCTGCGTCCGATGCGGCGTCAGCAGCGGCATCGGCGGCATCGCCAGCGGCGTCGGCGGCTTCACCGGCGGCTTCGGTGGCGGCGTCAGCGGCTTCACCGGCGGCATCAGCAGCTTCGGAGGCGGCGTCGGTGGCTTCTTCAGCCATCGCATCGGCTTCGGTAGCAGCTTCGTCAGCGGCCTTTTCCGAGCAAGCCGAGAGAGTGAGAGCGCCAACAGTGGCGGCGGCAGCGAGAACGATCTTGCGCATGTATGGTATTCCTTGAACAGCGAGTGGACCAAGCACGGCACAAGGCCGGGCCGAAAGCCTACCGCCCCGGTAGACTTCGCGCGTCAAATAATCACCTGTGCGCGTCTATGCAAGCATTTGTAGCGTTTCGCCCATAAGCGGCGATGATGCGCTGGCGGAACCGCTAGGCCAGGATTGTGTCAACCTTGTGGCGCAATTCCCCCTTGATCGCGCCCGATTCCGCCTTGACCGGACCCGATGTGCCACATGGCCTCGTCCTTGCGCGACGAGCCATGACAGATGCGGGCTGACGTCTTGCCCGGCCGCTGCTACGACCGCAGCATGGAGCCCAAGCAGCATCTCTATCTGGTGGACGGTTCGTCCTATATTTTCCGCGCTTATCACCGCCTTCCGCCGTTGACGGACCCGGAAGGCACACCGGTCGGCGCGGTCTATGGCTACACCACCATGCTGTGGAAGCTGGCGGAAGACCTCAACAAGGCGGAAGGGCCGACCCATCTTGCGGTGATACTGGACAAGTCCGGCACTTCCTTCCGCAACGAGATCTACGAGGACTACAAGGCCAACCGGCCGCCGGCGCCGGAGGATCTGGTTCCGCAGTTTCCCTTGATTCGCGACGCGACCCGCGCCTTTTCGCTCGCTTGTATCGAGGAAGACGATCTCGAGGCCGACGATCTCATCGCCTCATATGCGCGCGCGGCCGCCGAGCAGGGCTGGGATGTGACCATCGTCTCGTCCGACAAGGACCTGATGCAGCTGGTCGGGCCGCATGGGGATGGTCATATCGACATGCTTGATACGATGCGCAGCCAGCGCATCGACATTCCCGAAGTGGAGGAGAAATTCGGCGTTCCGCCGGAAAAGGTCGGCGATGTGCTCGCGCTGATGGGCGATTCGGTCGATAATATTCCGGGCGTCTACGGCGTCGGGCCGAAGACCGCGACCAAGCTGATCCAGGAGCATGGCAGCCTCGAAGCCGCGCTGGAGGCGGCGCCGGCGATGAAGAAATCGAAGCTGCAGGAACGGTTGATCGAGCAAGCCGACATGGCGCGGCTCAGCCGGGTTCTGGTCACGCTCAAGGAAGATTGCGAGCTTCCCGTCCCGATCGAGGATTTCAAGCTGGGCGAGATTCCGCCCGATCCGCTTGCCGCCTTCCTGGAAAAACACGGCTTTACCAGCCTGCTCAAGCGGCTCGGTTCGGGAACGGGCAGCCCGGTGAAAGCGACAGACCTCGATCCGGCAAAACCGGTCAATGCGGCGGCCGGCCCGGCAGAAGGCGCTTCCCGCCAGCCCCTGCCCGACATGCCGGACGTCGATCACGATGCGTATGAATGCGTGACCACGCCTGAAGCGCTGGACGGCTGGATCGAGCGGGCCTTCGCCGCACGGCTGATCGCTTTCGACACCGAAACCAGCGCGCTCGACGCGATGCGCGCGGAACTGGTCGGCGTCAGCCTGGCGACAGGGCCCAACGAGGCCTGCTACATCCCGCTGGGCCATGGCGGTACCGACATGTTCGCCGAACGCCCGGAGCAGATCGACCGGGAAGAGGCGCTCTCCCGCCTGAAACTGCTGCTGGAAAGCGATGCGGTGCTCAAAGTGGGGCAGAACGCCAAATACGATCTCAACGTGCTGGCGCGCTACGGCATCATGGTCGGTCCCATCGACGATACGATGGTGATCAGCTTCTGCCTTGACGCCGGCCGCAGCCAGGGGGGCGTCGGCGGGCATGGCATGGACGAACTGGCCGAAGCCCATCTCGGCCATACCTGCATCGCTTTCAAGGATGTCTGCGGAACCGGCAAGAAGGCGATCTCCTTTGCCGAAGTCCCGCTCGACAAGGCTACCGCCTATGCCGCGGAGGACGCGGACGTCACCTGGCGGTTGCATCGGGTGATGAAACCGCGCCTGTCCGACGAGGGCGCGACACGCGTCTACGAACGGGTTGACCGGCCGCTGATCCCGGTCGTGGCCGAGATGGAGCGCCACGGCATCAAGGTGGACCGCGAAAAGCTCGCCGGGCTGTCGAAGGAATTCGCCGAACAGATGGGCGTGCTCGAAAAGCAGATCCACGACCTCGCCGGAGAGAAGTTCACTATCGGCAGCCCCAAGCAGCTTGGTGAGATCCTGTTCGACGGGATGGGCCTGAAAGGCGGCAAAAAAGGCAAGAGCGGCCAATATTCGACCGATCAGAGCGTGCTCGAAAGGCTTGCCGGAGAAGGCGTCGAGATCGCCGGGAAAGTGCTCGACTGGCGCCAGCTTACCAAGCTGCGCTCGACCTATACCGAAGCGCTGCAGGCGGCGATCAATCCCGATACCGGCCGCGTCCATACGAGCTATTCGCTAGTCGGCGCGCAGACCGGGCGGCTTTCCTCGACCGAGCCCAATCTGCAGAACATTCCGGTGCGCACCGACATCGGCCGGCAGATCCGCGACTGTTTCGTCGCGGAGGAAGGCAATGTCCTTGTCTCGGCCGATTACAGCCAGATCGAATTGCGTCTCGCCGCGCATGTCGCCGATGTGCCCTCGCTGAAGGAGGCATTCGGCGAGGGCGAGGACATCCACGCGCGCACTGCCACGGAAATGTTCGGGACAGTCGATCGCGACACGCGCGCGCGGGCCAAGACCATCAATTTCGCCATTCTCTATGGCATTTCGCGTTGGGGTCTCGCTTCGCGGCTCGGTGTCACGCCCGAAGAGGCGCACGAGATGATCGATCGCTATTTCGAGCGTTTCCCCGGCATCCAGCGCTATATCCACGAGACGCTCGCGAGCGTGCGCGAGCGCGGCTATTCGGAGACGATGTTCGGGCGCAAGACCTGGTTCCCGCGCATCAATTCGAAAAACCAGGCCGAACGGCAAGGCAGCGAGCGGGCGGCGATCAATGCACCGCTGCAGGGCACCAGTGCCGACATCATCAAGCGGGCCATGGTCCGGATGATGCCGGCGCTCACCGAAGCCGGCTTCGGCAATGCGCGCATGCTGCTGCAGGTGCACGACGAGCTGGTGTTCGAGCTGCCCAAGGATGATGTCGCCGACGCTTCCCTTGTGATCGAGCGGGTTATGTCGGAAGCGGCGCTGCCTGCGGTCAAACTGGAGGTGCCGCTGGGCGTCGAGATCGGATCGGGGCCTAGCTGGGGATCGGCGCATTAGCAGGGGCGAGCAGCCCCCTGCCGGAACGCGGCAACACACCGTTGAACAGTATCAGCATCACCCTGCTGCGCCTGACTGCCTGATGCAGCAGGTAGGTCGCCGTCAGAGTCACCACGCAGATCAGCGCCCATTCGAGCACAGGCGGAAGCGCAATCGGCAACAGCAGCAATGTGAGGCCGATGATGACGGGATGGTGCAGCAGATAGATTGTGAACGAGGCATCGACCATCCGGTCCACGAATGGAGACGGCCGGTCGAAATGGCGGGCGAGTATCGCGATCACCGCTTGCATCAGGCTCAGCGCCGCGAGCCCTTCCGAAAGCTTTGCCACCAGGAACTCGGCCGCTCCGGCTGAATGGCGGAACTGGATATGGACGACAAGCGCAAGCAGGCCGATCGCGACCGACCGGCCCTCCAGCCGAGTCAGCCTCGCAAGGATGGCCGGATTGCGGCGGGCAGCCACGCCGAGAAGGAAGAACGGTGCGTCGGCGAGCACGGACTGGAGGTCGATCAACCCGCCCATCGGAGCCAGGTTGACCAGGGTCTTGGCGCTGTGCAGGCCCACCAGCCACAATCCGGCGAGCAGGCCGAGAGCCCAGAACGGCAAATCGGGCCAGCGTATCCGCTTCACCAGAGCCCAGGCTGCGGCAAGCCCCGTGCAGAGCATCAGCAGCACCGGCAGGAACCAGAGGTGGGAAAGCAGCGCCTCCGCCCCATGTCCGGGCAGTTCCACCGCGTCGCGGGGGCCGAGCCGCAAGAGGGCGTTCTGGACCGGCACGATCAGGGCGACGCCGGTCAGCAGCGGAATGCCGAGCCGCACCGCGCGCATGCGAAGCCAGTCGGCGGCGTTCCGGCGCTCCAGCAGCAATGCCGCGAAGAACCCTGCGATCAGGAAGAACCCGGGCATCCGGAAAGTGCTGAGGAAGGCCGGAAGATACTCCAGCAAGGCGCTCCGGTCCGGAGAGGAGACCGCCCATGTCGCCGTGGTATAGGCCAGCGCGGCATGGAACGGGATGCCCAGCAGCATGAACAATGCGCGCGCCACGTCCAGGAAGTGGATGCGCAGCGCCGAATCGCCCGGGACGTTGGTTTGGTCCATGGATCATTATCGCATGGCTCGAGTTACGTATTGATTGCGGATTTGCCGCTGCCCCGAAAGGGAACAGCGGGGAGCCGAAATGATAACGCGCGCGCCGCGGCAGGCGTGGCCGATCGCTCGTTCCACGCGGCCGTAGCTTGAAGGACGGCCCTGCTGCCAATAGGATTGACCGATGCAGGACAGATTTGCGCAGCTCGCTGCCCAGGTGCCTCATGTGCTGGACAAGCTGTTCGTGGTCGCCTTTGCCGCCGCGATCGCCATTGTCGTCGCGCTGCTTGCCCACCATCTCCTGTTCCGGGCAATGCGGCGCCTTGCCCGGGCCAGCGAGAACGAAGCCGACAACATCCTCGTCAAGCGGCTTGCCAGACCCACTCGCTATTCGCTGATAGCCCTGGCACTGGTTCTGGCCGCACGCGAGACTCCGGCGCTCGAAGGCGCCTGGGAGAAAGTCGCCGGCTTCGTCATGCCGGCGCTGGTCGGCTGGGTCGGGCTTGCGATCCTGCACGCGCTGGTCGATGCGATGATCCTGCGCAACGACATCACTGTCGAAGACAACCGCGATGCCCGGCGCAAGCGCACGCGGCTGGCGATTTTCAGCCGCATTGCCACTTTCGTCGTCGTCTTCCTCACCATCGCGTTGATGCTGCTTTCCATACCCGGCGTCCGGCAGATCGGAATTACGTTGATGGCGTCGGCCGGGCTTGCGGCGCTGGCGGTCGGTGCGGCTGCCCAGCCTGCGCTCAAGGCCATCATCGGCGGTTTCCAGATGGCGCTGACCGAACCGATCTCCATCGACGATGTCGTCATCATGGACGGCGAATGGGGCTGGATCGAGGATATCCGTACGACCTATGTCGTCGTCAAGCTGTGGGACCGGCGGCGTCTGGTGGTTCCGACCACCAAGTTCCTCGAGGAAAGCTTCCAGAACTGGACCAAGCAGAGCTCGCAGTTGATCGGCACCGTGTTCATCTATCTCGATCCCGCAACCGATATTGGGCCGATCCGCGAGGAATATACCCGGCAGATCAAGGCGCACCGGCTGTGGGACCAGCAAGCCCAGATCCTGCAGGTCACCGATACCGAGCCCGATGCGATACAAGTGCGCCTGCTCATGAGCGCGAAGGATTCCCCCACCCTGTTCGACCTGCGCTGCGAGATTCGTGAGAGCATGCTTGCCTGGATTCGCGAGAACCAGCCCGAGGCGATCGTGCGGCGGCGGCTGGAAACCACGGCGCCCATCGACGTGCGCACCGGGTGAGCCCGGCGAGCGGGAATTGACGGCGCAGGGCGCCGCAGCTAAATCCCGCGCCTATGAAAACGATTGTGTGATTTCGCGCCCCCCGGGGCCGATGCCAACGGGGATAGCGTCTTGCCGGCCCGCAATGACGGGCGCGGCCCGAACATCATATCGATCGAAAGTCTAAAACAATGAATTCAAATTTCCCGGACCGCCCGGACGCGGGTGGTCGGCATGATTCCTTTGCATGGACGCAGGCGCCGCGGGTTCACCCCGCCGCCATGCAAGACCGCGAAGCCTTCGAAGCGGCAATGCGCCACCCGCGTTATCCGCGCTCGTCCGCCTATTGCCCCAAATGGGTGTTCAGCAATTCGATGGGCGGGCCGATCAATCTCTGGCTTGCCGAAGAACTGGCGGCACGAATGGATTTCCTGCCCGGGCAGCGCGTGCTCGACCTGGGGTGCGGAAGTGCCACCAGCTCCATTTTCCTCGGCCGTGAATTCGGGGTCGAGGTATGGGCGGCGGACCTGTGGATCGATCCGCATGCGAACCGGCAGCGAATCGTCGAGGCAGGGCTGGACAAGTCGGTCTTCGCGCTTTCGGCCGAAGCGCATCGTCTGCCTTTCGCGCGCGGCTTCTTCGATGCAATCGTCAGCATCGATGCCTACCACTATTTCGGCACCGAGGTCCGCTACCTGTCCTACCTGTCGCAGTTCCTGCGGCCCGGGGGACGGATCGGGATTGTGGTTCCGGCCAATGGAGTGGACCCCGACGATCCCGGCTCCGAGCCGCCAAAGGCCGGCCCCGCCGCCGAGATCGGGGCGGACTGGTACACTTTTCGCAGCCCCCGGTGGTGGTGGCGCCATTGGTCGCGCACGCCGGCAGTCGCCGTCGAACTGGCGGAAATGATCGAAGGCGGGCTGGACGACTGGCGGCAGACCCTGGATGCCGCCACGGCGCTTTACGGCGCGTTGCCTGCCCTGGCGGAACTCGATGCGCGATTGCTCGAAGACGAAGCGGCGCAGGCGCTTGGCTTCTGCCTTGTCGTTGCAAGCCGCAGGCCCGATGCGCCGAGCCCGTTCTTCGGGCCGGATGAGTTCGAAACCCGGATTGCGTGAACGGCCGGACCTGCGGGGCAGAAAGCTCCGCAGGTCCCCTGCCCCTATTCGTCGTGCTTCTTGTCGCGGGTGGATTCGAGCATGCCCGGTGCGATGAAGCCGATCGGTTCGATCTGGACCGCGCGCTTCTTCAGTTCGCCTTTCATCTTCTCGTACTCGCGTTCCATTTCCGGAGTAACGGTGGCGCGCGAATCCTCCAGTGCTTCGGCGAAGTCCTCCGCGGTTACCGTCTCGGCGTCCGCGCCGCGCTTGCGGATGGCGATCAGCCCGGCGCGGCGCACCACGTCTTCCAGATCGGCGCCGGTGAAGCGGTCGGTATCGGCGGCGATCTTGCCGAGATCGACGTCCTTGGCGAGCGGCATGCGGCTGGCGTGGATCTTCAGGATGTGTTCGCGTCCCGGCTCGTCGGGCGTGCCGACATAGATCAGCTCGTCGAACCGCCCCGGCCGCAGCAGCGCCGGATCGACCAGCGCCGGCCGGTTGGTCGCGCCGATCAGCACGACCGACTGCAGCTCCTCCATTCCGTCCATTTCGGCGAGGATGGTGTTGACCACGCGCGCCGTGACCTGCGGCTCGCCCAGGCTGCCGCCCGAGCCGCGCGCCGGGACCAGGCTGTCGATCTCGTCGATGAAGACGACGCAGGGCGCCACCTGGCGGGCACGGGCGAACAGGCGCGAAATCTGCT
>JAGREL010000368.1 GCA_020446575.1 Novosphingobium sp.
CTCTTACAAGGAAGATCCAAATGCCGACTACAAGATCGAGATACTGGTCTCGCTAAATCCGGAAATAGACGTCGATACGTTTGTGGAAGACCGGCGGCGGGGCAGACTGATCTGGTCGGACGAAGTGTTTTATCGTCGCGATGATCCCGATCTCAGGACCGATATCGAGCGAACCTACTCAAAATTCCCCTCCCTTGTTGGACATGCCACCGGGCTGATCCACTCCAACGAGAGAAAGTATGTTGAGGGGCATATGACTCCGTATGGCTGCTGGCTGTTGTTTTCTTCCGTGACCTACAAACAAGGGGTTGGCAGCGAAGCCAGTCTCGGCCAATGCGCCGAGGATTGGTACCAGGAAACACCGAACCACCCGATCGCCGCTGGCCTCCATGGCTGGGGCTTGATTGACAAGTCACTTGGCAAGATGACCGAGTCCGGCCGTCAGGAAATGCTCGGCGAGGCGATCCGGATCTTGCAGAATGCCAGAGCGATGCACCCCAACTCCGTCCTTTTGCAGGTGACGACGATGCGGGCCTTCGCCAACGCGGGCGAAAGGGGCGCAGTGATTGACCTGGCCGAACGCGCGATTGCAGAGCATCCGGACAACCTCGATGTCGTTGGTTACTCCGGCATGATGCTGACGCTCCAGAACGATCCGCGGGGTGAGAATATCATCAAGGATGCGTGTGCCCGCCATTTCAATCCGCCGCCCTGGTATTTCGTCGGATTGTTCGTGGCCGCCATGATGCGCGATGATGATCGAGGGGTTCGGCAGGCTCTTGAAAATCTGGGTGATCTCAATCTCGCGCTGCCGATCCGGCCGCTTCTCGCCGCAGCCGCCGAGGCGCATTCCGGCCAACTCGAAAAAGCGCGGGTTTCCTGGGCCGAGGCGGAGGCCAGGCAACCCGTCCTGAAAGTGAACGCCGATCTGTTCTTCACTCGCCTGCCGATGGCTCCTGAAGTCAGGGACCGGCTCAAGGAATGGCTCGAGCCGGTGCTCTGACAAACAGGTTACAGCGCACCCTTGCAGCCACCAGGACCTGGTGGCTCGGTTCAGGCTTCGGCCTTTTCCATGTCGCGCAGCGACTGATGCGTCGCCATGTCGGTCGGCACCTGCTCCCAATAGCCGTATTCGGCGATCGAGACGCGGCGCAGCGTGCGTGCTGCGTTGCCCGTTTCCGACCGGGCGTGCTGAACGGCAAGATTGTCCCAGACGAGGAGGTCTCCCTTCGCCCAGCCATGTTCGTAGATGTTCGCGGGATCGTAAAGGTAAGCGAACAGTTCCTCGATCAGAGCGTCGCTTTCCGCATGGGGCAGGGCGGTGATGCAGGCCGTCATGTCGATGTTGACGAAGAGATAGGGGCGGCCGGTGCCCTGCTGTTGCCCGACCACGGAATGCACAGCGCAGGGGTCGCCCGGGCCGAGATCGGCCAGCGTGGTGCGCCGGCCGAGCAGGTGGCCGCGCACCTGCAGTGCCTGCAGCGGTGCGATACGCTCCTTCAGGCCTTCCGGCAGGCTGTCCCAGGCGCGCAGGGCGCTGGCAAAGCGCGTTGCCGCCGCCCCTTCGGCCACTTCCAGCGCGTGCAGCGAGCCGCCCAGAAAGGGGGCGGGGACATAGGGAATGTCATTGTGGAACAGCAGCTCCTGCTTGCCGAGGAAACCGCCCTCTTCGACATTGGAGACGACGTAATTGTCGAGATCGGTGCGCAGCGCCGGGCCGAAGATATCGCAGGCCTGCTGCTGCTGCTCGCGGGTGAGCGACTGGTTCCGAAAGAGGATCAGCCCATCGCGCCGGTAGATGCGGGCAAGCGCGGCCTTTTCCGCCTGTCCGAGCGGTGCGGTCAGGTCGATGCCGACCTCCCAGCCGAAAGGGGCCCCGGCAATGGGCCTTGCCCCTGTCAGCGCGTCGTCGTCGGTTGTGGTCATGGCGCTTTCCTCTCGATTTCAGCTTACCGCGCCTAGCGCCGCGTCGTAAAGTCCGGCTCCGGTCCGAGGGCGAGGAACATCAGGCCGGCGCTGATGAAACCGGGAATGGCTGCCCAGATTACCAGAGAGTACGACTGGGTCACGTCGTAGATGTAGTTGGCGACGAAGGGGGAGACCCCCATTGCGACAGTGGTGGTGATGCTGATCGCCCCATAGAAGAAACCGAAGCTGCGCGCGCCCATGTAGGTGCTGGTGAGATAGACGATCGCATTCAGTTTCATGCCTCCGGTCAGGCCCCAGGTGAACACCGCGAGCGTGGACGCCCATGCAATGCCAGGCAGCACCAGCAGGCCGACGGGGAAGGCCAGCGAGATCAAGGAAGCGGCGATGGCGAGCTTGCGCACGTCGTAATGGTCCATCAGCCAGCCGCCGATCAGCCGGCCGACGATCGAGGCGATGCCCATCGACCCGGCAATCCACACCGCATCGGCACGGTCGAGCCCGGTAAAGGTCAGCACCGGAACCAGATTGATGCTCAGCGCAACGCCGGTCAGCGCGCTGAACAGTGAAGCGAAGAACAGCAGGTAGAATGCAGCGACGCGCAGGCCTTCGGCGGGGCCATACCCCGCGAGCTGTGCCGGAGCCTCGCCCGGTGCGGCATCATCGGCGGCGCTGGCACTGACGCCCTTCTTCGGCACGAAGGCGAGTACCAGCGGGAATACCACCGCGCACCAGATGACGCCGATGCCGATGAAAACCATGCGCCAGCCGTGGTTCTGGACGAAATATTCGGCAAGCGGCGGCACCAGCGTCTGGCTGATGCCGATGCCGGAGATGGTCAGCGCGATGGCCATGCCCCGTGCCTTGTTGAAAATCGCCGAGACGGGAGCGAGCCAGACCGTGGACGTGAAAGCGGCGGGAATGCCGAACAGCGACCATGCCGCCCGCCATTGCCAGAGCTCCTGGGTGAAGCCGATGGCGACACTCGCCATCAGCGAGAACGCCACCACCAGGATCCCGCAGCGCCACGCCCCGAAACGGTCGATGAGATGGCCTGCGGGCGCCGCCAGGACGAGACCCATCATCGAGACGATGACAGGGCCCGAGGAAATCTGGGCGCGGCTCCAGCCCAGTTCCTGCTCCATCGGCTCCAGCACGATGCCGAAGCAGACCGACAGCATCGCCGCAAGCGCCATGCCGGCGCTTGTCGCCACGACCAGGGGCCAATGGCGCCGCCATTCGGCTGCCGCGGTGGGAAGGGCTGCAGTCGCCATCAGACTTCTTTCTCTTGCTTGGTGAAATCGGGATATGGGCCGAGGCTGAGGAACAGCAGTGCACCGATGGTGAACATCGGCAAGGCTGCCCACAGCACCAGATCGTAGCTCTGCGTCCGGTCGTAGACGAGGTTGGCCGTCAGCGGCCCCAGGCCGACGCCCAGCGACATCGCCGCCATGATTGTCGTGTAAAGCGTGGCATAGGCGCGCTGCCCGGCGGAGAGAGGAGTGTCTGTCATGGCCGTTGCCACTCCTCAGCCGCCTTCCTCTGCCCGGCTGCCGAACTCGGGATAGCGTCCGAGCGACAGGTAGAGCAGGGCGGCAACCGTCAGGACCGGTACGGCGGCCCACAGCACGATCTCGTAGGACCGGGTCAGGTCGTAGATATAGTTCGCGGCCAGCGGCGATACGCCGACGGCCAGCGCAACCATGGCATTGATCGTGCCATAGAGTGTGCCGAATGCGCGCTGGCCGAGGTGGCGGCTGGCGAGATAGGCAATGGCGCCCACTTTCGCCCCGCCGACAAGGCCGTAGGCGATTACACCGAAAGTCGCGGCCGCGGCCGAGCCGGGCGCAACCAGCAGCGTCACCGGCAGGACCGAGGCCACGAAGGTGGAAATCGCAGCGATCACCTTTGCGCTCATCCGGTCCATCAGCCAGCCGCCGAACACCCGGCCGGTGATCGTGGCGATGCCGACAAGCCCCGCGATCGGCGCTGCGGTGCCGCGCGGCAGGCCGGTGAAAACGAGCATCGGCACCAGGTTCATGATGATCGCGACGCCGCCGAATATGCTGCCGAAGGCCGCGAACAGCAGCTTGTAGTAAGTCGGTGAGGAAAATCCTTGACGAACCGTCAATCCCGGGAGCCCGGCCCGGTCCTCGGCGCTGGGCGCTGTCTGCCTGGCGCTATGAGGCCGGCGCGGTTCCCTGAAGAACAGAAGGATGATCGGGACGCTGACGAGTGCCCAGATCGCGCCCAGACCGACATAGCCGCCGCGCCAGCCGTATTGCTCTGTCAGTGCATGGGTGACGATCGGCACCAGGAACGTGGCGACGCCCGATCCGCTGAGCACGATCGCCACGGCAAGGCCGCGCGATGCGTTGAAGCGGCTGGCAACCGGCGCCAGCCAGACGGTCGGCATCGTTGCTGCGGCAACGCCCACGATCGCCCAGGCGCTCCACCATTGCCAGAGGCTGTTCTCGACGGTCGAGAGCATCGCGACCGAACCGCACATCAGCAGGGCCGCCGCGACTGCGATGCGGCGCGGGCCAAGGCGGTCGATCGCGGCGCCCATGAAGGTCGCGAGCCCGACGCCGATGAATGAAATCAGCGCGGTTCCGGAGTAGATTTCGGTCCGGGTCCAGCCGAAGTCGCGCTCGATCAGCCCCATCATCACGCCGGTCGAGCCGGCGGGGATCGAGGACAGCGAGTATCCCACCATTGCCGCAGCGACGAGCGTCCAGCCGTCACGCCATTCGGACGTTGCCCCCGGCTTCTCGCCCTGAGCCAAATGCCTCTCCCCTATGGGCTCGTTCGACGCCCATTTGCCTGCCGGTAACCCAGCCTGACTCTCTCGTCCCAGCGCCGGGCCGGCGTGTCAACAAAAGTTGGATCGGAAAAATTGTAACGAGCTGTAACGGCACCGTTTCCACCTGCCGGTCGTGGCAATCACGCAACAGTGCGATCTGCAATTATGCTGCACGCGCCGATCATTATTGACTCATCGTCAAGATTGGCGGACTTCGTGCTCAGGGATGCAATCGACAAACTCTGGCAGCCTTTGACGACATAAAGTGTCGTGGCGATCGTCGGCTCATGAACGATTGGTCGGCTGGCCAGCCGCAAGGTCGAAAAGGAATGTAATTCAAAGGGAGGGGAAAAATGAAAGCCAACTTCAGAACAAGCGCAGCGATTGCTGCGACCGCAATGGGTTTGGTTCTGACGACGCCGGCCCATGCGCAGGACAGGGCCGGATACAGCGACGATGCAATAGTCGTGACCGCGCGTCGTTTCGAGGAGAACCTGCAGGACGTGCCGATTTCGATCACCGTCTTCAACCAGGAACAGCTCGACCAGCGTAACATCACGAGCACGACCGATCTCGCGACCTACACCCCCTCGCTATCGCTCAACAGCCGCTACGGCCCGGAAAAGGCCAGTTTCGTGATCCGCGGCTTCTCGCAGGAACTTCAAACCTTGCCGACGGTCGTGGTCTATTTTGCAGATGTCCCCGCACCATATCTTTCGTCGAATATCACAAGCGGTAACGGTGCGGGCCCAGGCGACCTGTTCGATTTGCAGAACGTCCAGGTCCTCAAGGGTCCGCAAGGCACGTTGTTCG
>JAGREL010000369.1 GCA_020446575.1 Novosphingobium sp.
GCAGCCGGAATAGTCGAGCAGCAGGGCCGCCCGGCCCTTTCCCCTCGCCCAGTCGAAAACGGCTGTCGCCTTGCCCCCTGCCATATCGGACATGTAGCCGGGCAGGAACACCAGTGCCGGCCCATCGCCCGGCAAGAACCGGAATGCAATCCGGCGCCCGTCAGGCATGGTGTGAAATCGTATCTCGCTCATTGCCTCCGCAATCTGGAGGGCGCCGGCAAGAAGGACAAGGCAATAAGCAATCAGCGGACTGCGAACATCCACAAGGCTGTCCGCTCAGGCAACCTTCGATTTCAGCGCCGCCTTGCCCAGATAATACTCTTCGACCGAGTCGGCTTCGATGGGACGGCTGTAGAGGAAACCCTGCAAGTGAGTGCAGCCGGCGCTACGGATAGGTTCGACAAGGTTTTCCTCGCTGATGCCTTCGGCAACCACTTCCGCGCCAATGCTCAACGCCATGGTTACAGCAGCGTCGAAGACTGCCTGCGATGTCGGGTCCTTGCCGAGATCGCTGATAAGGCTGCGGTCGAGCTTGAGGCGATCGAAGCGGAAACTCTTCATCATGCACAGCGACGAATATCCGGTGCCGAAATCATCAAGGGCAATGCGAAAGCCCGAATTGCGCAGCAGCTCAAGCGTGAGCAATGCCCGCGTATTGCGTTCGATCGACAGCGATTCGGTGACTTCGAGAGTCAGCCGGTGCGGATCGATACCGTTCTTGCGGCAGCAGTCCATGAGGAAGCCAACGAACCCGTCCTGCTGCAGCTGCAGCGGCGACAGGTTGATGCTCATCGACAGGGCCGGCCAACGTGTGAGATCGGCAAGCGCGCGCTCGATAATCCAGCCGCCGAGTTCGACCATCAGTCCGCTTCGTTCCGCAGCGGGAATGAACCGAGCCGGCGAGATATCGCCCAGCCGGGGATGGCGCCAGCGAACCAATGCCTCAACCTCGCCATCCGCATTCGCGACCGGATGGATCGGCTGATAAACCATGCGCAGTTGCCCTTCGGCGAAGGCCCAGGCCAGGTCTCGCTCGAGCGCACGGTCGAGCTCGCGCTCTTCCTCAAGCTCGCTGGTAAAGCAGGTTGCGCAATTGCGACCGTTGCGCTTGGCCGCATAAACCGCAAGATCGGCTCGATTGAGAAGAACGTTCACATCGCAGTCCACCTGGTCGCAGGCGCATTTGGCCAGACCGATGGATACGGTCACAACGACCGTGAAGTTGCCGAGATCGAAAGGCGCACGGACCGCGGACACGAGTTTCGAGCCGAGGGCTGCTGCGGACCTGCCTTCGGCAAGCGGTGCGAAGATCGCGAATTCGTCGCCGCCGACTCGCGCGACCATGGCGCCTTCCCCCAATTCGTCGACCATGCGTTCGCCGATAAGCTTCACGAGCTTGTCACCCGCTGCATGGCCGTAGTCGTCATTGACATGCTTGAAGCGATCGACATCCGCGAGCATCACGACGCAACCCTGCGCGCCCGGCCCAACCTCGCGTGCCAGACGGGATGCAACCTGCTCTACGAAAGCGCGGCGATTGGGCATGCCGGTGGACGGATCCGTGAAAGCCAGGTTCTTCACCGCAAGCGCATTGCGCCGGAACGTTTCCAGCGATCCGGACAAGGCCTGCAATTCGCGAAGCTCGAACTTCTCGATCTCGAAATCGAGGTCTCCATCCGCAAGGCGGCGCAAGGCGGCGTGCATCCGCCTCAAGGCCGGCATGATGTTGCGCATCAGATCGAGCAGGATGACCGATACGACAGCGACGGTAACAAGCCCGGCAACGGTCACCAGCATTTCCCAGTTACGCGTGGAGCGGCTGATCTTCATGGTGGCTTCGTCACGAGCTGCGGCCGCCTGTGTATGGATTTCGCCGGCAAGTTTCGCCATCTGCGCATTGCGGCTTTCCACCAGATCGCGGACCGCGAAAGGAGCGGTTGCGCCTCGTCCCGCCTCGATGATCCTGACGATGTGCCGGTCCATGTCCTCGAAAGCGACATCGCCCCCCGGCAGATCGTAGAAATCCACGCCGCTCAGCCGGAGCGCGGTGACTTGAGTACCGATCTGCATAGCTGCATCCGTCAGTTCATCGCCGGCGCGCACCGCGTCCCTGCTGTCTCCCGGACTCAGATACAGCCGCGTGGCAAGGCGGAACTGGCTTACCGCCCTGACCAGCTGGTCGGCGTGCTCGACGTCACCAGCCGCATCGCTCAGCGCCTGGCTTTCGGAATGCAGCTTGAAGGCGCGATCCTGCGAGATGAACTGGAGCGAGACCGTGCAGAGCACGATCAGCATCAGCGCGCCGATTACCCGCTTTTCCAGCGAACCGAGCGTTGCTCTTATGGCCTTTCCAAGATTGAAACCTGCAATCCTGCTCATGTCGATCCCTTGCGGCTGGAAAACGGCATCTTCAAAATCCCACACCGATATGTTCGAGAGAGGACGGAAGTAGAGCAAAAAAGTTTAGGAATTCTCGTTATTTAACGGGCATTTACGTAATATTTTCGTCACGTGACTGTCACACGGGAAGCGGAAGCCCAAATGGCCGGGTGACAATTATTCCGATGGCGGCTAACAAGCGACCCCATGGCGCATGGATGCTTCACGACGACTACCACGACCCGGGACTCCCGGGGGCCGGTGGTTGCGTCCTGAGCGCACCAGCCGCCGCCCGGGTTCGGGCGGCGCGGCGTCGGCTTCCCGAACCTGATCGCTTCCCGGCGACGCCACCCCTTCCGGTGCGCCGCCACTTCTGCCATGGCGCGTCGGCGGAGTGAGGAAAGACGAGTTCGATGTCCGAGATGTTCAAGATCAGCCTGCCTGACGGTTCGGTTCGAGAGATGCCTGCCGGGTCCACGCCCGCCGACGTCGCCGCCGCGATCGGGCCCGGACTTGCAAAAGCGGCGCTTGCCGCACGGGTGGATGGCGAGCTGGTCGATCTCACGCGTCCTTTCGCAGGCGATTCCAGCCTGCAGCTGGTCACCTCTCGCGACGAGGCCGAGGCGCTGGAGCTGGCCCGCCACGATTACGCCCATGTTCTCGCGGAGGCAGTGCAGGCGCTGTGGCCCGGCACGC
>JAGREL010000370.1:0-476 GCA_020446575.1 Novosphingobium sp.
ATCATGCAGCATCCGCGTTTCCGGGAAGGTGAACTGACGACCGGCTTCATTGCCGAAGAATATCCGGAAGGCTTTTCCGGCGCCTCGACTTCGCCGGAGTTCAAGAAAAAGCTGGCCGCCATCGCCGGATTCATCGCGACCGCCAGGACCGACCGCGCCCGCCGCGTCGACGGACAGCTTGCCGAAAGCCTCGATCCGCCATCGGCATGGAGCGTCAAGCTGGATGGGACTTTCTATGCGGTGGAACTGACAGAGCAAGGGGTCACCGTTGATCGCGAAGCGGTGGACATCGCCATGGAATATGCGCCTGGTGACCGCCTGGTGCTGGCGGAAGTGGATGGCGAGGATTTCGGAATAAAGGTCGAGACGACTCGCACCGGCCTGAAGATGACCACGCGTGGGGCAATTCACCAGATACAGGTCCTGCCCGCGCATATCGCGCATCTTGCCGAGCACATGATCGAGAAGATTCCGCC
>JAGREL010000370.1:584-5381 GCA_020446575.1 Novosphingobium sp.
TGAAGATGGAAAACATCCTGCGCGCGGAAAAGGCGGGCACGGTCAAGGCAGTCAATGCCAAGGCGGGTGACAGCCTGGCCGTGGACGCGATCATCCTCGAGCTGGAATGAACTGTTCGGAGGTTCTGGCGAGGGCCGAACCGCTGGAAGGCGGGTTTCGCGTAGCCGTTCCGGAAGACTGGCATCAGGGCCGTACAGCCTATGGTGGTTTTTCGGCCGCGTTGGCGCTCTCCGCTGCGATACGCACGGGCGGGCATGAGCTGCCTCCCTTGCGTTCGGCCCAGATCAGTTTCATCGGTCCGCTGTTTGGCGAAGTCGAGGTTCGTGCGCGCCTGATGCGTAGCGGCAGGAACGCGACGTGGATTTCCTCGGAGATATCGCGTGACGGGCAGCCGGGCCTGGCCGCAAGCTTCGTCTTCATGGGGCCGGTGGAAAGCGAGCTGCATCTCAACGAACAGCAGGCTCCGGAAAGTCTGATCGCAGTGGAAGAGGCGCAACCGCTGCGATTCGGGGAGCATTCGCCGGTCTATTTGAGCAATCATTTCGATGTGCGCTTTGCCTTGCCGAGAAGCGAGGAGAAACGTCCCGAGCTGTGCTGGTGGGTGAGGGCGAGGGAGCGTGACGGCCTCGATCCGATGACCGAAATCCTCCTTATCGCCGATGCGCTTCCGCCAGGCGTGATGCCGCTGCTGCCCCCGCAAGTGCCGGTCAGTTCCATGACATGGCAGTGCAACCTGCTGACCCCGTCACCCCGCACGCATGGCGGTTGGTGGCTGCTCCGGTCGACCGGCGATTATTCGGAAAACGGGTGTTCGAGCCAGCGCATGGCAATCTGGAACGCGAACGGCCAGCCGGTGACAATGGGGATGCAGTCAGTCGCCGTCTTCGGGTGAATCAGCCTGCCAGTTCCCGGTCGAGGAACTGTGCAACCTGAGAGAGTTCGACATCCTTGGCGATGAAGGCTGCTCCGATACCCTTCATCAGTACAAAGGGCAGCTGGCCGGCGTCCATCTTCTTGTCATGGAGCATATGGGCGGCGAGCGCCTGCCCATCGCAGTCAAGGCCGAGCTCGGACAGCCTCACGGTGAGGCCGACGGAAGCAAAATGGTCCGCGATGTGATCTGCGCTGGATTTCGGCATAAGTTCAAGGCTGGCGGAAAAGCGGGCAGCCAGCACCATTCCGAGCGCGACCGCTTCGCCATGAATAAGCTGGTTTGAAAAGCCGGTTTCGGCTTCCAGCGCATGGCCGAAGGTATGGCCCAGGTTGAGCAAGGCACGTTTGCCGCTGGTTTCGCGCTCGTCTTCGGCCACGATCCGGGCCTTGTGCGCCACGCTGTGAGCGACGGCATATTCGCGCAGGGATTGGTCGCCCGCCAGCATTTCCGCGCCGTTGGTGTCGCACCAAGAGAAGAAACCGGCGTCGGCGATAAGCCCGTATTTCACCACTTCGGCGTAGCCTGCGAGCAGTTCGCGCTCCGGCAACGTATCAAGCACGGCAAGGTCTGCCAGTACCAGCGAAGGCTGGTGGAACGCGCCGACCAGGTTCTTGCCGGCGGGCGTGTTGATCGCGGTCTTGCCACCGACGCTCGAGTCAACTTGCGCAAGCAGCGTGGTGGGCAGCTGGATGAACTGGCAGCCGCGTTTGACGATGGCGGCGGCGAACCCGGTAAGGTCGCCGATCACGCCCCCGCCCAGCGCGAGAATATGGTCGCCGCGCTCGACTTCCTGCGCCAGCAACCAGTTGACCGTTGCCGCAAGCTCGTCCCAGCTCTTCGTGGCTTCGCCGGGCGGCAGGATCCGCCAATGCGGCTCGTGGCCGGAATCTCGCAATGCGGCTTCGACGACGTCGCCCCAGGCGGCATGGACATTGCGGTCCGTGACAATCGGCACGGTTCGTTTGCGCAGCCGCCCCCGGCAATGAGGGACGAGTTCGGCGAGCAGGCCCGCGGCGACGCGCACTTCATAGGGGCGGGCCGCGACATCGACCGGAATTACAGCCATTTCTCGATGCCTCTCAGTATCTTGGCAACGGTCCGGCTATGCGGTCCCTGGCCACTCAGGACGTGGATTGGTGCTTGCGAATAGGCCGGCCGGCGTTCTTCGCGCAAGCGCGTGAGGATTTCACGCGGATCGCCCTGCTTCAGTAGCGGCCTGTCGTTCTTGCGGCTGGTGCGTTCGACGAGGGTGTCGATGTCGGAATCGAGCCAGACGGCAATGGCCTTCTCGAGGATCAGCGCGCGGGTTTCGGCGTTGCAGAATGCACCGCCACCTGTCGCGATCACCTTGCGGCCATCGTCTTGGTCGAGCAGGCGGGCAATGACGCGACGCTCGCCATCGCGAAAATAATCTTCTCCGAAGTTCTCGAAAATTTCGGGAATGGTCATCTGGGCGGACTTTTCGATCTCGTCGTCGGCATCGACAAAGGGGCAATGGAGCACTGCTGCCAGCCTTTTGCCGACGCTTGATTTGCCTACACCCATCATGCCGACGAGCACGACCGGCCGGTCGATTCGCCGGGCGATAGCCTCCATGTCCCTGGCTGGTAGCTGTGGGCTGCCAATCTTCATTGTGGCGCAGGCTATAGGTGGGTGATCCAGCCACATCCAGTGCGAAGGTGCTGGATTTGGTGCACGGACCTTTGCTAAGCGGCCAGGGATGCGAGGCCGCAGGGAGTTCTTGGGTGGCGGTGGAATGCGAAGGCATTGGATCTTGATGTTGCTGGCCGCTCTTATCCTGCTGATCCTCGCTTATGCATGGATCGATGGCGGCAGGGAGCCCGTACACCCGATATCCGAGCCCGTGGCCGTGCCGGAGATGGCGGGATGAAGCACATCCGCTTGCTCGCCGGGGCCGCGCTTGCGTTCACTTCCGCCTGGGCGCTGGCCCAGAATGCGCCCGAATCCCTGCTTCCTCCAGGATTTGACGAGCCCGTCTCGCAACCAGCTCCGGCGCCTGCTGCGCCCGCGCCGGTGCAGAGGCCGGCGGACAATGCTCCAAGGCCTGCCGCTCCTTCCTCCGATGCTCAGCCAATTGCCGGCACGGCGACGGGGTCGGAAGTCCCGGCCGGAGTGCAACCGGACAACGAAGCATTCAAAGCGATCGAGCATCTGTCTCTCGAGGAGATCGAAAAGCTCACCCCCGAGGAGCTTCAGGAAGCGCTTGGCGTCACGCCCGAGTTCGACATTCCACCAGCTGCCCGGCGATCGATGCGGCGCGTCGGCATTATCGACGATAGCGAAGGCGGCATGCGCGCCGGCGGCTTCACGAACCAGAACGTGTCGCTCGTAAAGGCTGCGCTGGACGGAAACCGGGGACAGCTCGTTTCGCGCTGGGGACATGTGCTGCTCCGCCGCGTGCTTGCTTCCCGGCTCGATGCGCCCCGAGGCATGAATCCGGCGGATTTCGCCGCGATGCGCGCGGCATTGCTGAATCGCATGGGTGAGGGCGATGCGGCACGGGCCCTGGTGCAGGATGTCGATACGGGCAACTACACGCCGCGTCTCGTCGATGCGGCGTTCGATGCTTACGTTGCGACCGCCGATTTCACCGGCATCTGTCCGGCAGCTTTTCTCCACGGCGGCATGCGCAAGGACCCGAAGTGGGAAGTGGCGGGCGAGATATGCCGGGCGTTCCGCGGCGACGGCAATACCGCGCTGGCGAGGCTGGATCAGGCTCTCTCTCGCGAAACCATGCCGCGGATAGACGTGCTTCTGGCTCAGAAATATGCAGGGGCGGCCGGCAAGGCCAGGCGGGCTGTGACGATCGAATGGGACGACGTCACCGACATGACGCCCTGGCGGTACGCGCTTACGATTGCCGTGGGGCTTGAACCGCCCAAGTCGCTCATGAACGGTGCCAGCCCTCGTTATGACTATATGACGGCGACTGCGCCGATGCTCGGGTTGGAACGCAGGGCCGCTGCGGCCGACCGAGCGGGCGGAGCAGGGGTCCTTTCCAGTCGTGCGATGGTCGATCTCTATAGCCAGATTTACGCCGACAGCGATGTGACGAGCACCTGGGCCGACCGAGCAGAACTGCTGCGCGATGCCTATCTCGGGGCTGACCCGCAAGCCAGGCTTTCGGCCATGCACGAGCTGTGGGACGGTGCCGCGGGGAACCAGCAACGTTATTCCCGTCAGGTTCTCACTGCCTACGCGGCGGCACGCTTTCCTGCCGAGCCGGAATTCGCCGACGATGCGCCCGGATTGATTGCTTCCATGCTCACAGCCGGGCTGGACCGCAATGCCTTGCGCTGGGCCAGCGTGGCCGAAGTGGGGAGCGAAAGCTGGGGGCTGCTCGTTCTCGCCGCCCCGTCTCGCTCGACAGAGGTCGAAACGGATGCACTCGACAGCTTCATCGACGGCGATCGCAGCGAAGAACGCCGAAAGTCCGCATTCCTTGTCGCCGGGCTTGCTGGCCTCGGCCGCATTTCCGAAGGTGCGCGCGGCAATCTGGCAAGGAGACTGGAAATCGATCTTGGCAGCCAGACTCGCTGGACCCGAATGATCGACAAGGCAGCCGAAGTCAGGAATCCGGGGCTTGTCGCATTGCTTGCCGGTCTGGGCATGCAGGGTGAGGACTGGTCCAAGATGACGCCCCGGTATCTCTACCATATCGTCTCGGCCTTGCGTCGGGTCGGGCTCGGCGCCGAGGCCAGGCTGATCGCGGCCGAGGCCGTGGCGCGCGGGTAGCGCGAGAGGCGCGCGGGCCATTTCGGGGGAGATCGACCTCTTCCTGGCCATGATGGCCGCCCAGCGCGGCGCGAGCGCCAACACCATCGCTGCCTATCGCCGTGACC
>JAGREL010000371.1 GCA_020446575.1 Novosphingobium sp.
TCGTCGCGCCCGGCTTCATCGATTGCCACACGCATTACGACGCGCAGGCCTTCTGGGAGCCGACACTAAGCCCCTCATGTTATCACGGCGTGACGACCGTGGTCGGCGGCTTCTGCGGCTTTTCCATTGCTCCGCTTACCCGGGAATCGGCGCCCTATATTCAGCGGATGCTGGCGCGGGTCGAAGGCATGCCGCTGGAAACGCTGGAAGCGGCGGCCGACTGGAGTTGGTCGAGCTTCGGCGAATTCCTCGACCGGATCGACGGGCGGATCGGCCTCAATGCCGGCTTCTTTGCCGGCCATTCGGCGATCCGCCGTGCGGTGATGGGCGAGCGCGCGGTGGGCGAAAAGGCGACGGAACAGGATATCGAGGAAATGCAGGCGCTGCTCGGCGAATCCCTGGCCGCCGGCGCGCTCGGATTTTCGACGACGGTTTCTCCGACTCACAACGACTACGAAGGAAGGCCCGTGCCTTCGCGCTGGGCCGAGCGGGAGGAATTCCTTGCCCTTGCGAGCGTGGTGAAGGACTATGAAGGCACCGGGCTGGAACTGCTGCCCAATATCGATTTTCCCGAAGGCACGCCCGAATTGATGGCCGATTTCTCGGTCGCGGGCCAGCGCCCGGTCAACTGGAACGTGCTGGTGGTCCCCGGCAGCCCCGATGCGGCGCGGATGGTCGAGGAGAAGCTCGCCATCAGCGACCTTGCGCGCGAGCGCGGTGGTGAGGTGATTGCGCTCACCGTGCCCTGCATGCCCAAGCCCTATATGAGTCTGCGCACCGGCATGGGTTTCGAGGCGATGCCGGGATACTGGCGGGAAGTGTTCAGCGAGCCCGTCGACGTGCGGATCGGCATGTTGCAGGCCCCCGAAGTCCGCGCCCGGTTGGCCCAGGACATCGGCGATATTCCCGACGGTTCGGCGATGAAGATGTTCGCCAGTTTTGCCGGATATACGGTGGTCTCGGTGCAGGCTGAGGCCAACAGGCCCTACGAAGGCCGCACCATCGGCGAGATCGCCGCCGAGGACGGCCGCCAGCCGATCGAGCTGGTGTTCGACATTGGCGTTGCCGATGGTTTGGAGACGGTGTTCGCGCCCAACATGGGCGGCGAGGACCACGCGACCTATGAAATCAGAGGCAAGATCTGGAAGGACGATCGCACGCTGGTGGGTGCGTCGGACGCAGGGGCGCATCTCGACATCCTCGACACTTTCGCCTTCTCCACCATCATGCTCCAGCGCGGCGTGCGCGAGCACCGGGTGATCGGCCTCGAAGAGGCTGTTCACCAGATCACGTCCCGTCAGGCCGCCTATTTCGGCCTGGTCGATCGCGGGGAGATACGCGTGGGGAACCATGCCGACATCGTGGTGTTCGATCCGGAAACGGTCGGCTGCGGCCCGACGCACAAGCGCTACGATTTGCCAGGCGGCAACGAATACCGCCTCTATGCCGAGGCGGAAGGCATCGATCACGTGCTGGTCAACGGCGTCGAGATCGTCCGGCATGGCGAGCACACCGGCAAACTGCCGGGCCAGCTGCTCCGCTCCGGGCGGGACACCCGCACCGTACCGATGAACATATTGCAGGCGGAAGCTGCCTGAAGCCGGGATCTGACCGGTTCGGTCTGCCGGTCAGGCGAAATGGCTTTCCTTGAGGGCTTCCTCGAAATAGCCGACCCAGTCGAGGCCGATGCCGCCGATTGCTTCCAGGTTCTTGCCGTTGCTCTTGCAGGTGGCGGTGACGACGTAGCGAACGGTGAACATGCCGCCGCCGTCCGGATCGGGAGGCATCATCTCCATTTCGAAAGCGAAGTCTTCCGGATCGCGGCCGTTTGCCTGCAGCCGCTTTTTCGCTTCTTCCAGCTCCATGTCGTATAGATCCATGGCCTTCTCCCGAGTGCGCATGATTTGGTTTGCATCTCAGCATAACGCCGAACGGGACGCCTGGACATGCCCGGCGTCCCGTTCGTATCTGCTGTTGCCTCTGAGCGCGGTGTTGGGGATCGGGGACCGGCGCCTGGCGGGGGACAAGCGCCGCTCCCCGATTCCGCCGGCGTCAGGCCGCTTGCTTCTTGCCGGCCATGGCGTGGACGTCGGCTGCGCCGAGCAATTGCCCGCCAATGCCCCAGTCGCCCTGTTCGATTTCGTTGATGCGGACCCAGGTGACCTGGCGCATGGATTCGCCTTCGACGGCAATCATCGCTTCGGTGACGTTGGAGATAAGCTCGCGCTTCTCTTCCGGGGTGAACACGTCCTTGATGACATCGATGGTTACGAGCGGCATTATAATCTCCCTTGTGCTACAAACGGACCGGAATGATCCGATGCGCCGCTTGTAGGCGGCTGTGCGTGGCCAAGCTTGAAGATGGCATGGAGAAATCATGGAGATTTCCTGAAATTGCCTGCCGGTGATGCCCTTGTCCTGCGTTTCGAGCATTTCGAGCTCGATCCCGCCCGCTTCGAGTTGCGCAGGGACGGGCAAGCGGCAGCGGTCGAACCGCAGGTGCTTTCGCTGCTCCTTTTGCTTGCATCCAACCCCGACAGGCTGGTCAGCAAGGACGAGATCGTCGAGAAGATCTGGGACGGCCGGATCATCTCGGAAGCGGCGGTTTCCGCGCGGATCAAGTCGGCCCGGCAGGCGCTGGGCGACGACGGCAAGCAGCAGCGGCTGATCCGTACCGTTCATGGCAAGGGCTTCCGTTTTGTCGGCGACGTCGAGTTCCGCAGGCCGATGCAGACCGTGGCCGCTGGCACGATACAAGCAGGGCCCGAACTACCGCACTCGCCGGAACGCGATAGCAGGCCCTCCATCGCCGTGCTGCCGTTCCGGCTGGCGGGTGCCGCCGGCGTGCATGGCGTCCTTGCCGACGCCCTTTCGGATGAGTTGATTGCCGATCTCGCGCGCTTGCGTTGGCTGTTCGTGATCGCGCGGGGCTCGTCCTTTCGGTTCCGTGGGTCGCAGGTCGATTGCCGCAAAGTGGGGGAGGCGCTGGGCGTAAGCTATTGCCTGACCGGGAGCATCGCCTTTGCCGGTCCGGCGGTTTCCATCTCCGTGGAACTCGTTGACACCGGCAGCGCGGGTGTGATCTGGGCCGAATCCTATTCGGAAGCGATCGATCAGGTGCACGAGCTTCGCCGGGAGATCGCGGCGAGCGTCGTTACCGCGCTGGAAATCCAGATTCCCGCCAACGAAGCGAAGATGGCGCGCGAGCATGGCCCCGGCGAACTCGACGCATGGTCTGCCTATCACATCGGCCTCGATCACATGTTCCGCTTCAACCGGGCCGACAACGTGCTTGCCGCCGAAATGTTCGAGCGGGCGATCGGGGCCGATGCGAGTTTCGCCCGCGCCTATGCCGGCCTGTCCTTCACCCATTTCCAGAATGCCTTCCTGAACTATCAGGCGGACCGGACCGCCCAGGTCGAGGCCGCGCAGGACATGGCTGCGCAGGCACTGCAATGGGACCGGCTCGATCCCTTTTGCCATCTCAACATGGGTCGCTCGCTGTGGCTTGAAGGCGACCTGGCCGACAGTATCGAGTGGCTGAACCGGGCGACGGTGCTCAGCCCCAGCTATGCACAGGGCATATATTCCCGGGCATGGGCCAAGACGTTGTCGGGTGCGGCCGGCGATGGCGACGACGATGCGAGGCTCGCGCTGCAACTCAGCCCGCTCGACCCGCTGCGCTATGCCATGCTGGCGACTCAGTCGCTTTCCCATATCGCCCGCGGCAATTTCGAGGAAGCCGCCGTGCTGGGCGAGCGGGCGGCGCGTTCACCGGGCGCGCACAAGCACATCGCCGTGATCGCGGCGATGGCAACGCAGTTGGCCGGCGAGCCGGAAGCGGCTGGGCAGTGGATCGGCAAGGCGAGGCGGGCCGATCCGGAGCTTAGCGCCCGCGATTTCCTGAGTTCCTTCCCGTTCACTCCGTCCGCCGCGCGTGAGACGATCGAGCGGTCGCTTGGCGATCTCGGCCTGTAGGAGCTTCAGCCCCTGCGATGGCGATGCCTTCAGCCATCCGAATTCTTGAGCAGCCAGTCGACGGCGCCCGCCAGATCGTTGGCGACGGCGCTCGGCGGCGGATCGATCTCGCTCTCCGCGCCGGCCTGATATTTCCCGGTCTTGACCAGGATGCCGGCAAGGCCAGCGGCCATCGCCCCGGCCACGTCGCTCTCG
>JAGREL010000372.1 GCA_020446575.1 Novosphingobium sp.
CGCCGGAATCGTTGAGGCCGATGACAGGTGCGCCGACCTTCATCGCCATGTCCATGATTTTGCAGATCTTCAGCGAGTGCCGCTCGGAAACGGCGCCACCGAAGACGGTAAAGTCCTGGCTGAACACGTAGACGAGGCGACCGTTGATCGTGCCCGAGCCGGTAACCACGCCGTCGCCCGGGATCTTTTCCTGATCGAGCATGCCGAAATCGACGCAGTTGTGTTCGACATAGGTATCGCACTCTTCGAAGCTGCCTTCGTCGAGCAGGATCTCGAGGCGTTCCCGCGCCGTCAGCTTGCCCTTGCCATGTTGCGCATCGATGCGCTTCTGGCCACCGCCCAACTTTGCTGCGGCGCGGCGCCTTTCCATTTCGGCGATATTGGCGGACATGCGCTGCGATCCTTTTACGTAGGTCAAAGAAGGCTCCCGCCTAAGGCATGCTCAGGCAAGAGCGTCAATAGGTTTAATCGCGCGATTAAACCAAATTTGGTCAAGAATCAGCCAGAAACGGCGTTCTCTTCCTCCACTCAGCGCATCAGCACCAGTTCCTCGGCCATCGAGGGGTGGAGCGCGACAGTCGCGTCGAAGTCCGCCTTTGTCAGCCCTGCCCTGACGGCAATCGCGGCGCCCTGAAGAATTTCCGGCGATTCCGGCCCGATCATGTGAATACCGAGAATACGGTCTGTCCCGGCGTCCACGACCAGCTTGTAGAGCCCGCGTTCGTGCCGTTGGGCGAAAAGATTCTTCATCGGCCGGAAATCCGAGGAATAGATGCGGATATTGCCGTATCGATTCCGTGCCTGGCCCTCGGTCAGCCCGACCGCGGCAATCGGCGGCTGGGAAAAGACCGCACTCGGGACGCAGTCGTAGTCGACCTTTCGCGAACCCTCGCCAAATACGGTATCGGCAAATGCGTGCCCCTCGCGGATCGCCACGGGCGTAAGCGCCATGCGATCGGTCACGTCGCCCACGGCATATATGCTTTCGCAAGCGGTCTTGCTGTACTCGTCTACCGGAATCTCGCCTGCCGGCCCTGTTGCGATACCCGCGCTTTCAAGACCCAGACCGCTGGTATTCGGACTGCGGCCCGTTGCGATCAGGACGACATCCGCCGGGCAGGGATCGAGCTTGCCCGGATGGACAAGGAACGAGCCATCTTCCTGCTTCTCGACCTTCGTGATCGGGCAGTGGAATTTGTATTCGATGCCGCGCCCCATGGTGATTTGCAGCAGACGGTCGCGCAGCGCCTCATCGTAGCCGCGCAGGATTACATCGCTGCGATTCACGACCGTGACATGGCTGCCCAGCGCATTGAAGATACCTGCGAATTCCATGGCGATGTAGCCCGCGCCCTGGATCACCACGCGCCTCGGCAGCTCGGCCAGATGGAAAACCTCGTTCGAGGTGATGCAGTGTTCAACCCCATCGAACTGGGGCAACGCAGGCCAGGCGCCCGTTGCGATGAGGATGTATTCGGCGCTGATCTCCCGGCCTGAAGCCAGCTTTACCGAATGCGGCCCGGCGATTGTCGCACGTTCGTGGAAGTGCTCGACGTCATGGTTGTCGAGCGTCGATGTGTAAGCGGCCTCGAGCCGATCGACATCGCGCAGCACCGTGTCGCGCAGCGTCGGCCAGTCAAAGCTCATACCCTCGACCGTCCAGCCATAGTGCGAAGCGTCCTGCAATTCCTCGGCGAAATGCGAACCGTAGACGAGCAGTTTCTTGGGAACGCAGCCACGGATGACGCAGGTGCCCCCGATCCGGTGCTCTTCCGCCACCGCCACTTTGGCGCCGTGCGAGGCAGCTATCCGGGCGGCACGGACGCCTCCCGAGCCGGCACCGATGACAAAGAGGTCGTAGTCGTATTCAGCCATGAAGCGCTCCTGTTGCGGAGCGCGATATGGCCTCGCGACATCAACCTTGCCAATGCCTTTTGAGGATTGCCTTGATCAGAACCGGCAACAGCGAACTCAGAAGGCCCCCGCAATAGAGCCCGAAAATCGCTGGTTTATGAAGTTATCCCCGAGGCCTTGAGCAACGCTTCCGTCGAAGGGTCGAAACTGGCCCCGCCCTTCTCGATCTGCTTGGCGATTTCCTTGCCCAGTTCGACCCCGAACTGATCGAAGGGATTGATTCCCATCAGCACGGCATTGGCGAAGG
>JAGREL010000373.1 GCA_020446575.1 Novosphingobium sp.
GATCGGTGACATAGCAGGCATCGATTCCTGCCTGCTCCAGTGCTCCGGCCATCTCGGCAATGGCCGTCATCGACTGGAACTCACCCGGCGGATCGATGACGTTGAGGGGAAACTGGGCTGTGAATTTCATTGCTTGGGATCCGGGCGGCTATGCATAGTAGCGTTTGAAGAATTCGCGATAGGCGAGGATTGGGCCGTCGCCGTTCACCAGCGTGGGTTCCGGCAGATATTTCTTGTGCTTCCAGATGCTGATGTCCTGCTCGATCTGGCGGGAGGTTTCGCGCACCAGCGCCTTGGTTACATTCACTTTGCTCCCCTCCAGCTCGGAGGGGATGTAATACTGATGGCGCAGCAGGGTGTGACCGGAATCGATCGGCGTGTGCATCTGCATCAGCAGCATCTCCGTGATGCCGTGAAAGCGGGTGAAGGAAACGCCCGGTCCCGGCGCGCGGACGGTGATCTTGCCGTCGATCACACCCTTGGGCGTCGGCATCTTGGTGGAGACCGAACTATAGCGTGTGTAGCCGTCGGCCTTGAATTCGGGGACCGGCGGCGATTTGGTGCCGTGGAGCGGAGCGAAGTGGGCGATGTCCGCACCGTTCTCGGTCAGTTCCTGGATCGGGATATCGACGATCCACTCCTTGTATTCGGTGGCTTCCCAGTTCTCGTCCGCGATTTCCGTTACGGGGGTCAGCTCCCACAGGGGAGCCTCCTTGCGTGGGTGCCACCAGACGAAAATCATGCCCATGTCTTCATACACCGGCCATGCCCTCTCGCAGGGGCGCTTCAGCTTGGGTGGGATCGCCTTGGCATAGGGGATATCCGTCACCGTGCCGTCGCCGGCGAAATGCCAGTGATGGAAAGGGCAGCGCAGATCGTTGCCGACGACCTCGCTCTCGTAGCCGAGATGGGCGCCCAGATGGGGGCAATAGGCGTCAAGCGCGCGAGCTGTTCCGTCATCGCCTCGCCAAAGGACGAATTCGGTCTCGCAATATTGCAGCGGCCAGATATCGCCTGCCGCCAGTTCCTGGGAACGCAGGACCGCGAACCAGCCGAACGGCAGCGGCAGATCGAAGCGCTGAATGTTGGTTGCCGACATTTGTCCTCTCTCTCGCCTGCCCCGGCGGCATCTTGGCTTCGGGCGAGGCCCAACGTCTCGACCCCGCCGGGGAAGTCAAGACGCTTTCAGTCGACGCGCCGTTTGCTCGATCGGGTCAGGGCACCTCGGCCCTGGCAACGAAATCGAGGATGGCAGGAGCCAGCAACGGGTACAGATCGAAGACGGAGCCGCCCTTGCGTCCGGTGAACTTGTCCAGCCAGTCCTCGTTGGACCAAGGGGAGGGGAGAAAGCTGTTGCCGGGAATCAGCTCAGCCATGCGCCGCGCCACTTCCGGTGCGTGGACGTCGTCATTGCCTTCGAAGATCAGCGTCGGGATGGAGATGGTCTTCAGCGCTTCGTCGGGTGCGCCGGTCAGCGTTTCGCCGGGGTTGTAATAGAAGGCACGGTTCCAGCGCTTCATTGTCGCAACGAATTCTTCTGGATCGATCGACAGCAGGCGGTCGCGGTTGGCGGGATTGGCGGCAATGCGATCGGCGAAGAAAGGCGTTCCGGCAACGGCTGCCATGCCGCCGCCTTGTGCGGCCATAATGTAAGGCACGTGATAGCTGAAGCCCAGGAACTGGCAGGCATATTCGCCGCCCGATGCCGACCACAGGATCAGGCCGCGCGCCGTTTCGGGCCGCCTGAGCGCGGAAATCACCGAAGTCCGGCATCCGGCCGAGCCGCCCGCGAGCCATGCGGGGCCCCGGCCGAGATGCATGATCAGGTCGGCGAGGTCTTCGGCCCACAGCTCCGCTTCGGAAAGCTCGTCGCCGAAAAAGAGATCGCTGCCGCCGGCATTGCGCCGGTCCCAGGTGAGAACCGTAGTCTTTTCCGCCAGCGCATCGGCCAGCGACGCGACCGCCTCGCCGGCTTCGCGCCCGCCTGGCGTGAGCGCGATCAATGGGCCTTCTCCGCGCAGCCAGTAGTTGAGACGGCAACCGTCTTGTGTGACGAATTGGCCGGCCTGCGCCATCAGCGGCGGTTTCCTCTTATGAAATCCGCGCATCGCTCGCCGATCATGATCGCCGGAGCGTTGGTGTTGGCCGAGGGGAGCACCGGTACGATCGAGCAGTCGGCCACCCTGAGGCCATCGACGCCGCGAACGCGCAGTTGCGGGTCGACGACCGAGTCCTCGTCCCCGCCCATCCGGCAGGTGCCGACCGGGTGCAAGCCGGTCGCGCTGCAGCTGCGGAGCTGGTCGTCCCAATCCTCGTCGCTCTGGCCGGGGTCCGGCGGATAGGCCGGACCCGTGACATGCTTCGCAAGCGATGGCGCGGCGAAGATGTCGTTCGCGATCTTCAGCCCCTTGCGCATCCGCTCGAGGTCGGCGGGATCGTCATAGAGCCGGAAGTCGATCAGCGGGCGCGAGAGCGGATCGGTGTCGCGCAGCAGGATCTGCCCCCGGCTGTTGGGCGTCATCAGGTTCACGCCGATGGTGATGCCGCAGGTGCGGGTGGAATCCGGCACCGGCCCATCCGGCCCGAAATAGGCCTGCACGTTCTGATGATTCCAGAACGGCAGCATCTGGTACTTGATGTCCGGATATTCGAGATCCGGCGAGGAGCGCACGTGAGCCATGGCGTGCACCGCGCAAGTGGTCAGCCAGCCGCGCCGCGCGAGTATGTACTTGAGGCCCTCGGCGGCGAGGCGGAACGGATTGTTCCTGACATTGTAAGTCGCCATGTCCACCTGCCGACTGTTGGGAAGGCTCGGATGCTCGTGCAGGTTCTTGCCGACGCCATCCCGGTCGGCGACGACATCGATCCCGTGTTCGCGAAGGTGTGAGCCGGGGCCGACGCCCGAGCGCATCAATATGCCGGGAGACTGCATCGTCCCGGCGCAGACGATCACTTCGCGCGTGACGCGGATTTCCCGCTCGGCCCCATCGTGGATGAAGCGCACGCCGCGCGCCCGCGTGCCTTCGAACAGGATGCGGTCGACCGTGGCGCCGGTAATCACCTTGAGGTTGGGCCGGTTGAGGACGGGCTTGAGGAATCCTTCGGCGGTGCTGCAGCGGTTGCCGCCCCGCTGGGTGGCGAAGTTTACGAAAGTGCCGTCGATATCGCCGGCGCAGTAGTCTTCGACCTGCCGCATGCCGACTTCCCGGCAGGCGTCCATGAAGCTGTAGGCCAGCGGATGGATCGTCCTGAGCTGCGACACGCCGAGTGGGCCGCCCTTTCCGTGCCATTCCGATTCAGGCCCGTCGAAATCCTCGGACCGCTTGAAGAAGGGCAGCACCTCGTCCCAGCTCCAGCCGGTGCAGCCGGACGCGGCCCACTGGTCGTAATCGTATCGCGTCCCCCGGATATAGACCATACCGTTGATCGCCGATCCGCCGCCCAGGCCCTTGCCGGAAAACAGGAAAATCTGCCGGCCCTTCGCGCTCGGATCGGGCTCCGTCGCATAGAACCAGTTGGTGTCGGGGCTGGCGACGACCGACTGCATGCCGGCGGGAACGGTGATCAGCAGCTTGTCCGTCGGCGCTCCCGCCTCGAGCAGCACCACGCGGTTGCTGCTGTCCTCGGACAGCCGGCTGGCCATCACGCAGCCGGCACTGCCGCCGCCGGCGATTACGAAATCCGCTTCCTCGATCATCCCCCATCCCGCCATTCGTTGCCGTCACCGAGCCGGTGCGGATCGTTCATTTCCTGATGCCGAGCCGCTCCAGACCGTAGGCGTCGATCGCGTTGCCGCGGAAGAACATATGCCGCTCCTCGGCATTGAGGCCCGCCGTGTCGGCGAGGCCGTTCGCCACTTCCACCACATTGGGGAAGGAGCAGGCCGAATGGGGATAGTCCACTTCCATCATGATCTGGCTCATGCCGATCAGATCGCGGCAGATCAGCGCGGTATCGTCGTCGAAGATGCAGCCGTAGACGTGTCCTTCGACATAGCTGCTCGGCGGATTGGCGGTGCGCTGATAGCCGTGCCCTTCCTTGTCCTTGGCGAGCCAGACCTTGTCGGCGCGGCGCACGGCATAGGGCAGCCAGCCGATCTGGCCTTCGGAATAGGCGATCTTCAGGTTCGGGAAACGCTCGAAGATTCCCGCCAGCAGGAAATCCAGCGCCGACGTCATCGAATCGATGAACATGATGATCGAGGTCATCATGTAAGGCGCATCCTTCGAGGTCGTGGGAATCCTCGGCGAGGAACCGATATGCATGCTGAGGTTGGTCTGCGTTTCGTTGCAGGCCTCGAACAGCGGGTCCCAGTCGCGGCTGTAGACCGTCGGCAGATCGTATTCGTGCGGATTCTCGAGGAAGGAGGCGGCAATTGCGCTCTTGGCCGCGCAGCGGCGCACTTCCTGTGCCGACAGCACCGGGTCCCACAAAGGCAGGAAGATCAGCGGGATCAGGCGTCCGTAACCGTCGCCCGCACACCAGTCGTCGATCATCCAGTCGTTGTAGGCCTGGACGCAGGCGAGGGCCAATTCCTTGTCTGGGTGCTGGAAGAACAGCTGCCCGGCATAGCCGGAGACGGCGTTGCAGAAGCACAGCGACGCCTCGACATGGTTGCTGGTCATGTCGGCAAGGCGGTCGGCCTGCTTCCATGAGCCGGGATGGATTTCGTCATAGGTCAGCGGCGTGTTGCCGATCTTCTTCTCGTCGAAACCCACGGCGTGGGTGATCGCGGTCAGGAAGCCGCGCGTCGGCTTGCCGTCGAACACCCAGAAATCGGCGATCTTGCCGTCCGGATGCCCGTACTGGGTATTGCCCTCGCGCGCGTCGGCACCGGCGAGGATACGGTCGCGTTTCACTTGCGGACCGCGCTCGCGCAGCCTGGACGGCAGGCGCGATGTCCACAGGTCAGGCGGCTCGGTCACGTGATCGTCGACCGAAATCAGCCAGGGCATGTTCTCAGTGGCGGCGCCGCTGGGCGCGCCTTCCGCCAGCACAGTCATCCTCTCTCCTTCGCGGCTGTTGTCGCCGCTGTCGTCTTTCGCTCGGGACCGGCATGGCCGGCCCCGGCATAATGGTTAGTCGAATTGGAACAGCCTGCCGGCGATGCCGCCGACGATCTCGCGCATGTCCGCGTCGGGAATGCCCTCGAACTCCTGCGCGATGTACTCGCGCGAGTGCGGATAGGTCGTTTCCGAATGCGGGAAGTCCGAAGACCACATGATGTTCTTTCCGCCCGGCCGGTCGCGCATCTCGATGCCGATCCGGTCGCGCAGGAACGAGCCCCAGATGTTCTGGTCCATGTAGTAGCTCGGCGGATGCGGGTTCTCGTTGCCGACCCAGTGGCGATGCTTGCCCCAGCTATGGTCCATGTATTGCGCGGCAAACGCCATCCAGCCCACGCCGCTTTCGATCATCGCCCAGCGCAGCTTGGGGAAACGCTCGAACAGCCCGCCATAGATCGCGACGCACACCGGCTCGGCCATGGCCAGTTTCGACATCAGGTGGTCCGGCAGGAAATGATCGTTCTCGCCAAAGCGGGTGATCCGTCCTCCCAGGTGCATGGTGCAGGTGATGTCGAGATCGCTGACCTCGGCCCAGAACGGCTCGAATTCCTTGTGCCAGTAGGCGCGCTTGCTGCTCGGATCGCCGGTCAGCGCCGCGACTTGCGAATCGCTCATATTCTTGATTCCGGCGGAGGTTTTCACCCCGTCTGCCGCCTGCGGATAGGCGGGAAGGTTGATCGAGCGGAAACCCAGCTTGGCGATCTCGCGCAGGAATCCGATCGATTCCTCGACATCGCGCATCGGCAGGTAGGCAACGCCCCTGAACCGGTCCGGCGCTTCCGCGCAAAAATCGGCCAGCCAGCGATTGTAGGCACGATAGCTTTCGATCAGGAGTTCGCTGTTCGCCGTCGGCAGCGGACCGCCGCCGAACAGCACGGCGCAGTCGATCTGGTCGTCGTCCATGTCGTTGAGGCGCTTTTGCGCGGACATCGCGCTGCGCAGGTCGGCCAGCTTGC
>JAGREL010000374.1 GCA_020446575.1 Novosphingobium sp.
GAGCACCGCTTCATGTTCATCCAGAACCGCGCGGGCGAAGTCGATCCCGATCTGATCGATGCCTGAGCCGCAGCCGACCTCTCTCCACATCGGTTGACAAAGGCGACACCCTGTCAACCGCCCCTTACGCGGAATTCAGTCGATTATTCAGCTGGTTGGAAAGCAGGTTGTCAGGTGACACTTGTCCGGAACAAATTTGCGTGAGTCGAACGGTTTCAAAGAGCCGGCTGGACGGTGGCAGCCTACCGGCGTGTAGGAAAGGCGAATGGCGGCTTGGGCGATGGGCCGGCCTGAATTTGTGCGAAATTCCCTCGCCGTCACCCTGAACTCGTTTCAGGGTCCATTTCGCCTCTCACGCTGTCACCCAGAAGCACGATGGATGCTGAAACGAGTTCAGCATGACGATCAGGGACGCGGATGTCTGCGGGCCTGCGCTGAATGTTCAAACCGCTCCGTGCCGCGGCTTGTCGGCCACACATTCGGTCGTTCCGGATTCCGAGCGGTTTTTGCGCCTGGCGCCTCTCAATCGATCATTTCCGGATCACGGCTATCGGTACGAGCAAAGCGCCAGGTCGGAGCTGTGTCGGCCGCGCGGAGACGGGCGCTCTCCTCGACTATGTAATCGCTGGTCATCGGGATCGCGTCGCGTCGCTTGACGTACTGGATCTGCCAGTTGACCAGCCGCCCGTATCGGAAAGATTGCTCGGCGGCCGCAAGATAGAACTGCCACATGCGGAAAAAGCGCTCGTCGTATAGCTCAACGATCTCGTCGCGGTGCATGACCGTGCGGTGATACCATTCGGCAAGCGTCGGAGCGTAATGGAAGCGCATCGCCTCGACGTCCATGACCTGCCAGCCCGCCTTCTCGGCCTGGCTGACCAGCTCGCTGAGTGCCGGGATGTAACCTCCGGGAAAGATATATTTGCGCGTCCAGGGATCGGTGCTGCCGGGAGTGTTGGCGCGGCCGCAGCAGTGCGAGAACATCACGCCGTCAGGTTTCAGCAGCCGGTGAGTATGCTCGAAGAAAGCGGGATATTGCGGCGTCCCCACATGCTCGAGCAGCCCCACCGAACTGATCCGGTCGAACTCGCCCTCGACGTCGCGATAATCCATCAGCGCGAACTTTACGTGATCCGAAACCCCTTCCGCCTCGGCGCGCTCCTTGCAGAATTCGATCTGGTCGGGAGCGAGCGCCACGCCGAGCACGTCGACGCCGTAATGCCTGTGCAGGTAGAATGCGAGACCGCCCCAGCCGCAGCCGATGTCGAGCACTTTCATGCCGGGCTTCAGATAGAGCTTCGCGGCAATATGGGCCTTCTTGTCGAGCTGTGCCTGCTCGAGGCATACGCCGGGCTCGCGGTAATAGCCCATCGTGTATTGCCGGTCCTCGTCGAGGAACAATTCGTAGAGCCGGCGCGTGAGGTTGTAGGTGTGTTCCGCGTTGCGGCGCGCGGCGCGGCGGCCGTTGAAGCTGTCGATTTTCGCGACGAGGCGATTGGCGAAGCGTCGCCACGGGCCGGGGGCGGCGAACTGGTCCTGCTTCGGCTGATCGCTCTGGCTGCCGAGGAACAGCAGGAAATCGCGGATGTCGTGCGGCGGCTCGACCACCAGCCGCCCGTCCATATAGGCCTCGCCGGCGCCCACGCGCGGATCCTTGGCAATGTGGAACGCGGCCCCTTTGTCGGTCAGGCGGATGCGATAGGGCTCCGAGCTGCCGTCGCCAAAATGATAGACCTTGCCGTCATGGTCAGTGAGAACCAGTTGCCCGGACCGAACCAGGCGATGAAGCATCTTCTCTAGCAGCCACATGCCGTTCGACTTGTACCCCCAACCGTTGCAGACAAACGTAATCCAGCCGATTCACAGCTACGGCCGTTCCTATTGCTTTTCGTGGTCGCTGTCATCGCCGCTTGAAAAATTCCGTCTAAACCAACCCGCCCGTTGCGGACTGGTCATCTCACCGAACCCGCTTCACGAACACCCCGTCGCGCCGCTTCTCGGTTGCGAAATTGGGCAGGGATTCGATCAGGTCCGACAGCCGCGAGAAGCCGTAGCTGCGGGCATCGAAGGACGAGCGGTTGGCGACCCGCTGGCCCACTTCCGAAAGGCTCGCAAAGCCTTCCTCGTCGCGCTTGGACGCCTTCCATGCCTCGCCCAGGTGTTTGACCAGTTCCGCATCCACCGCCTTTTTCTCGAGGCCGTCGGCTTCGTCGTCCTCTGGCAGCGCTGTCAGGTCGATGAAGCGGGTGCACGCCTGGCGGAAGGCTTCGGGCGTCCGGCTGGTGCCGAAGCCGTAGACCGGCAGGCCGTTCTGCCGGATGCGCATGGCGATGGGCATGAAATCGCTGTCGCTCGACATGATGCCGAAGCCGTCGACGCGCCCGCCATAGAGCAGGTCCATGGCGTCGATCGTCATCTTCATGTCAGTGGCGTTCTTGCCCTTGGTGAGGTCGAACTGCTGCTGCGGCTCGATCGCGTGGCTGTGGATGACCGAAGCCCAGCCCTTGAGCGCCGGCTTCTTCCAGTTTCCGTAGGCGCGGCGGATGTTCACCTGTCCGAGGTCGCCGAGAATGGTAAGCGCGGCATCAAGGCTGCCCGCGGAAACATTGTCCGCGTCGATCAGCAGGGCGATGTTTGGGTTGCGGCGGATTTCGTCGGTGCTCATGGAATTCCTATTCGTCGTATGCCTGCAGCTCGAACTGTTGCCCGATTGCCAGCAGCCCCGTGCTGATCACGTCGGTCCACACCCAGATCTGCTTGAGCGGTGTATCGGTCGCGCGGGCTTCGTCGAGACTGCGTTCCATCGTGTAGCCAAGCTCCAGCCGGCCCGCAAACCTGTCTTGAGCGAGGATTCCGATCCGCTTGATTACTTCGTCCAGCGCGGCAACGCAGGGGATCCGCAGGCCGACATGGCTCGCGCGGAACGCCTTGCCCCGCTGCAGGTCGCGAAACCGGTCCGCAGCCTTCCCGATCCCCGATGCATCGGCGGCGATCTCGCGCAGCAGCGCGTCTTCCAGAAGCATCTGTTCCGGTTCGGCTTCGGAGGCGAACATGTCGTTCTCGCCATGCGGCGAACCGTCGAGGCTGACGACGATATATTTTCCGTATGGCGGCGTATCGATGATTTCGCAGGTGCAGCCCAACGCGTTGAAAAGCTCGACGGCGAGTTCGCCTTCGCCCGGCCGATGAGCGAATTCGACGTGATTGAGCCGCCTGCCGCCGCTCAACTGCACTGTTCCCCGGTCTTGTCGGCGCGGATCGTCCAGTCGTGCTCCGGGATCAGGTTCTTGCCTGTCATGAAGCGGCGAACGACGAGATCCTTGTACACGCCGCTTTGGACGAACGGCTCCTTGTCCAGCCAAGCATGCACGTCATCGGCGCTGTCCGCCTCGAAGATGTAGAACGAGCCGCACTGGTTGTCGTCATCGTCGAGCATCACTCCGACGAAGCGGATCGACGCATCGTTGTCCCAGACATAGGCGCGATGCGCATCCCGGTTCGCGTCGCGCCGGTCCATCGCGTGGGGCGGATGATCCAGCCCTATGGCTGCAAACAGCGGCATCAGGCGTCCTTTCCGTGCAGGTCCATCTGCAGGTAACTCAGTTTGGAGCGCGCGATGCGCCACTTGCCGTCCTGACAGCGTACGTAGCGCTCGTGGTAATGGCCGAAGCCGGTATGCCCGGAGAAACCCTTCTCCTTCGCATCTCTCTCGCAATAGGAATTGCGGTCCTGCATCGCCCAGATGACATCGGCGGCATCGGGGCCATCGAAAGTGACTTCCGGATTATGGACGTGGTGCGTTGTGATCCAGGTTTCGACATATCCGCGCACGGCTTTCACCGCCGCGCTGCGCCCGTGGTGGATATTACCCTCGGGCGGAGTGTCGAGCACGAAATCTTCGGTGAAGCAGTCAGTGTAGCCGTCCCAATCCTTGGTATCGAGGCAGCGGCAATAACGTGCCTTGCGCTCGCAGATCGCAACCCAGTCGGCAAAATCGGCGGTCATGTGTTTTCTCTCCTCTCGCGCCAGCCATGATGCGCGGATTGGCCGTGCTGGCAAGCAGGAGATTTTCGCGGGGCCGCCTGTATCCCGTTAGAGGGTTTGGTTCAGGTGGACAGCCGCCCGAAGGCGCCCGCGCCGGCATAGGCCGCGCTGTCACCCAGTTCTTCCTCGATGCGGATCA
>JAGREL010000375.1 GCA_020446575.1 Novosphingobium sp.
TTGCCGCAGCCGTTGGGCCCGACCACTCCGGTCAGCCCCGGCTCCACGCGCAGCTCGGCGGGCTCGACGAAGCTCTTGAAGCCGCTGAGCTTCAGCCGCCTGATCCGCATCGAGGTGTCCGGGCTGCCCATCGTCGGCCCCGCCTCAGCGCGCTCCGAGGGTTTCGAGTTTGGCCTTCACTTCGGACCATTTGTTGATGTCCTGCTTCTGGCCGTTGATCAAGAAAGTCGGGGTTCCGGTTATGTCATGCTCCTCCGACGCCTTTTGCGTCCGAGTCACGAGTTCGGTGGCCTTGTTGGAATCGGCAAGACAGGCCGCTGCCTGATCGGCCGCGATTCCGCGTGATGCGAAAAACTCGTCCATGCCGGAAATACTGGCGAGCGTCACAAAGCGCTGCTCGGGAGGCTGATTTTCCGCAAGCCGCATTTGCTCCGGCGCGGCATTTTGCACGTGTTCAAACATGGCAGGCTGCCAGGCCCAGAATTGCTCGCTCAGCGGAATGACCGCCTCTGTCGTGCCGCAAGTAGCCAGAAGCGTTGCGGCAATATCATAAGGGTTGAGGATGAAATGGCGCAGCTCATAGCTCACACGGCCACTCGCAACGAAATTCTCGGTGATCTCGGCGCTGGCTTCCTCCGAAAAATCGGCGCAGTGCGAACAGGACAGGGCGCCGTATTCGACCAGCTTGATCGGGGCGTCGGGATTGCCCATCTGGTAGCCGCCTTCCTCCGTCTTGCTGACGACGTCTGTCCAGCTCTCGCCCTCTGGCGGCGCAATCGTCTCGATCGGGTCGCCGGAGAGTTTTTCGCCATTTTCGCCGCTCTTGCCGCAAGCAGCGAGGCCCAATGCGAGCGGAACCGCGATCATGCCCAGTGCAAAACGACGGAAGGTAAAACGGGTCATGCGGCAATTCCTCTTCGAATTGCGTCACGGGCTAGCCCAATGGCGGCCGGGTTAGAAGGCAAGAGCAGCCAAAATGGCGGAAATCTCCACAGCTTCGGGTCGCCGGTGTGCGGCCGCGGCGCGAAGATTCGCCGTCACATGCGTGCCTTGAGCTGGGTATTGAGCGATTCCCAGCTATGCGTTCCGGTCAGCAGGATGCCGTCCAGCATGAAGCCGGGAGTGCCGTCGACGCCGGCGTCGATGGCGGCCTGCGTCTGGGCGGTGAGTTTCTTGGCCATTGCCTCGTCGGCAAGGCAGCGGTTCACCGCCGGCCGGTCGTAGCCGCGCTGCTCCATGAGTTCGAAGAAACCGAAATCATGGGCGATCGCCCGCAACCGTTCGGATGTCTTGCCGGTGACCCAGCGCTGCTTTTGCGCCTCGCTTGCCGTGTCCAGGGTCTTCATCCAGCTGTCCTGACGGTACAGGAACATGTCGTGGTTCTGGAAGAAACGGTTCGGGTCGCCGCAATTGGTCAGCATGGCGACCGTCAGGTCGATCGGGTCGCGCAGGAAGTGGCGTATCTCGACCGAGGCCTTGCCCGGCTGGACATAGGTAATCTTCAGCGGGGCTTCCGCTTGCTTGTGGAAATCGGCGCAATGCGGGCAGGTGTAGCTGATGAATTCGGTCAGCCTGACCTTGGCTTCCGGATTGCCCAGCACATGGCTGCCGCTTTCGCTCACCGTGACATAGTTGATCCAGTTGGGATGGGGCTTGCCGGCGCCGAGCGAAAGCAGGGCAAGGGCGGCGATCACGGCCACGCGGGTGAAACGCATTGTTCTCATTCCTCTTCCTGCGCGCCGATGCTGCGCGCCAGCGATTCGAGCACCGTCCGCAACTCCGGATCGCCGATGTCGCGCAGGCTTTCGCCGAGTTCCATCGGCACGGGCTTGAGCGACGGCGGCGCTTTCGCCGGTTCCTGAACGGGCGGCGCCTTAACCTGGCCTTGCCGGATTTTGACCTTTGCCACGGCGTTGTAGCCGAAGAAGCGATTCACCCGCTCGATGATTTCGGGGATGACGTGCTGAATGATCGGTGCATGCGCGGGCACCACCACCAGCTGCAGGATACCCTCGCTCTTCTCGCCGGGCGGGAACCGGATCGATTCGGGCATGCAGACGCGGGCGTGACGCGGGCCGACGATTTCCGGCCAGCGCGTGACGACGCTCGACTGGACGAAACCGAAACGGCGAAAGGCGGTGCGGCCGATTTCGGGCATCAGCTCGGAAATGGCGCGGGCCTGGCCGCCGCGCGGCCGTTCATAGCGGCGTGGTTTCGCCTTCTGCCGCTTTGTCTTGTTGTCCCGTTCCATTGCGCGGTCAGCAATGCCATAGCCTTGGCATGGACGCCAGTTCCGAAGCGATCGCGCCGATTCTGCTCGCCTGGTATGACAGGAACGCGCGCGACCTGCCGTGGCGCGCGCGGCCCGGCGCGCCACCTCCCGATCCCTATCGGGTCTGGCTCTCCGAAGTGATGCTCCAGCAGACCACGGCTGCAGCCGTGATCCCCTATTTCGCGCGTTTCACCGAGCGCTGGCCGACATTCGAGGCGCTGGCCGCCGCCGAGGACGAGGAGGTCATGGCTGCCTGGGCGGGGCTCGGCTATTATGCCAGAGCCCGTAATCTGCTTGCTTGCGCGCGCGAAGTCGCGGCGCGCG
>JAGREL010000051.1 GCA_020446575.1 Novosphingobium sp.
CCCTCCTCTTCAGAGGAGGGGGTTTGGGGGTGGTGGAGGCCCGATAGCGGCGAGTTTGCCAATGCACCACCCCGCTGCGACTATCTGCCGCTACACGCCAGCAAGTCTCGCGACCCTCCTCTGAAGAGGAGGGTGGATAATCACTCCGGAATTTCAACGTAATCCAGTTTCTGCATGGCGGTCATCAATGCTCCCCGGAACCGCTCGGGCACGATTTGAGTGCCGAGCGCCCAGGCCATGACATCGACATCGTCTTCTTCAAGCAGGTCCTCGAACCACGCGATCTCGTTCTCGCCCCAGTCGGTATGGTAACGATCGAAGAAGCCGCCCATCATGTAGTCGGCCTCCCGCGTGCCGCGATGCCAGGAGCGGAATTGCAGGCGCTTGAGACGTGAAGCGAGATCCATGGCGCGCGGGTAGGGTATGTTCGGCACCCGCACAAGTTTGGTCACCCCTGCGAAGGCAGGGGCCCAAATAAGCTTGCCTCATTGGTACTGCGCTGCATCAGGCCGCCAGCTTAGATAGGCCCCTGCCTTCGCAGGGGTGACGGGGAATGAGTAGGCTCGCCCTATCCCTTCTCCCGCAGCGCCGCGATGATCTCGGGACCCTGCTCTCCGGCAAGATCCTTGGCCAGTTCGCGCAGCAGCACCGATTGAAGTTGCTTGTGATAATGCTTGCGCAATTCGCCCAGCGTGCGGGGGGCGGCAATGACCACGAGATTTTCGATCTTGTGAGCGATCACCTGGTGGTTGAGCCAGTCGGCGACGGCCGCGGCATGGGCGTCTTCATCCAGCAGATGGCCGGTCGGGTTGTCGGAACCACTGTGATGGTGCGAACCCGCTCCCTTGTTGTGCTCGTCGAGCTTGGGCGGATCCATCGCGACCAGCTCCGGGTGGGCTTCGTTACCGCCGTTGCGGAACAATTCGAATTTCTTCCCGTCGACAAGTGCGACGACGGTGCCGTGAGGCAAAAGCATGCTGTTCTCCTTGCTGGGCCCTCATCAGTGCTTGCCTGAAGAATGGTAACGGCGTCCGGCCTTGTCCATGCGCTGCATCAACTTTTTGCGCAAACCGGCGCCGGGGCGGCTAAGAGATGCGCATGCGCCCGCAGATCCTCAATCCCCTGTTCGCCGAAGCCGAGAGCCTGAAAGGCGTGGGCCCGCAGCTGGCGCGGCCGATGGAGCGGCTCGGGCTGACGCGGGTGAAGGATTTCGCCTATCACCTGCCCGACCGCTTCGTGGAACGGCGACCGGTCGAGAACCTCGACGCGGCGAGTGTCGGCGAGAACATCGTCGTAGCGCTCACGGTGCGCGAACATCGCTCGTCGTCCGGGCGCGGCCCTTATCGCGTTCTGGCCGAAGATGTGCTCGGCAACGTCTGCACTCTGACCTTTTTCGGCCGCGCGTCCTACACTGCCAAGAAACTCCTTCCGGTGGGTGAGAAGCGGTGGGTTGCCGGCAGGCTCGACCAGTATGGCCAGATGCTGCAAATCGTTCATCCCGACCATGTCGCCGAGGACGGCTCGGCGCTGCTCGAACAGCTGTGTGAGCCGGTCTATCCCCTGTCCGAGGGGCTGACGCAGGGGCGGCTCGCCGGCCTGATCCAGCAGGCGCTGGAGCACTTGCCGGAACTGCCGGAATGGATCGAACCCGGCCTGCTCGACCGGATGAAATGGCCGGCCTGGCGCGACGCGCTGGTGCTGGCGCACAAAGGCACCCACGCGCAGGCGCGCGACCGGCTGGCCTATGACGAGCTGCTGGCGAACAGCCTGGCGCTGATGCTGGTGCGCGATGCCAACCGCGCGCGGACGGGAAGTCCGCTTGCCGGTGACGGAAGCCTTCGTTCGAAGCTGAGCCTGCCGTTCGCACTCACCGGAGCACAGCGCCGCACGATCGGCGAAATCGAAGGCGACATGGCGCAGGGCGCGCCGATGCTGCGGCTGCTGCAGGGCGATGTCGGCTCGGGCAAGACAGTGGTCGCGTTGGAAGCCATGCTGATCGCGGTGGAAGCCGGTGCGCAGGCGGCGTTGCTGGCGCCCACGGAAATCCTTGCCCGCCAGCATCACGAGACGCTGATGCGGATGGCGGCGGGCACCGGAGTGGAGATCGCGCTCTTCACGGGGCGCGACAAGGGCAAGGCGCGTGAATCGATCCTGATGGGGCTGCTCGACGGCAGCATCGACATCGTCGTCGGCACGCATGCGATCTTCCAGGAATCCGTCGCCTACAAGAACCTCGCCATGGTGGTGATCGACGAGCAGCACCGCTTCGGCGTCGGCCAGCGGCTGATGCTCGCTCAGAAGGGCAAGCGCACGCCGCATTGCCTCGCCATGACGGCCACGCCGATTCCGCGCACGCTGACATTGGCGCAATATGGCGAGATGGACGTCTCGCGTCTCGACGAGATGCCGCCCGGCCGGCAGGCGATCGACACGCGGGTGGTTTCCGGCGAGCGCATCGGCGATGTGGTGGGCGCGTTGGCGCGTCATCTCGACGGGGGAGGGCAGGCATACTGGGTCTGCCCGATGGTGCGCGAGAGCGAAAACGATGACCTTGCCGCTGCCGAGGCGCGCTTCGCGGAACTGAAAGAGCGTTTCGGCGATGCCGTGGTGCTGGTCCACGGCCAGCTCAAGCCCGAGCTCAAGGACGCGGCGATGGAACGGTTCGTGCGCGGCGAGGCCAAGCTGCTCGTGGCGACGACCGTGATCGAAGTCGGCGTCGACGTGCCCGATGCCACGCTGATGATCATCGAGCAGGCCGAGCGTTTCGGCCTTGCCCAGCTGCATCAGCTGCGAGGCCGGGTGGGGCGCGGTGCGGACAAGTCTGTCTGCCTGCTGCTGCGCGGTGACGCGCTGTCCGAAACGGCGCGAGATCGGCTGGCGTTGATGCGCGAGACCCAGGACGGCTTCCGCCTTGCCGAGGAGGACCTGCGGCTGCGCGGGGGAGGGGAACTGCTCGGCACCCGCCAGTCGGGCGACACGCCTTTCCGCATCGCTTCGCTCGAGCAGATCCAGACGCTGCTGCCGCTTGCCCACGATGACGCGCGGCTGCTGATCGAACGCGACGGCGGGCTGACCGGCGATCGCGGAGAGGCGGCGCGGATGCTGCTTTACCTGTTCGAGCGCGACTGGGGCGTGCAGCTGCTGCGCGGGGGCTAGTTCGGGTAGAGCTTTGCCAGCTTTGCGAAGGAATCACCCGGTGGGCCGTTCAGCACGCGGTCGATAACGGCCTTCGCGGCGTCGGTCGGTCCCAGTGTGCCGGTGTCGAGCACCATGTCGAAGCAATCGTGACGGAAGATTTCGCGATACACGAATTCCGAAGCTCGCCGCGTTCCGGCGTTGTTTCGTGCGGCCTGCTCCTTGCCCAGCACCTTTTCCACTTCGGCGATGCGTCCGGCGATCCGTTCGGTCAGTATATCTTGTGGCGGTTTCAGGGCCACCAGCAGCACGGGCAGGTGCCCGAGCCGGGCCACGGCATCCTGCAGGATCGGCGGGTCCACGGTCATGACGTGATCGAGCACCACCGTCTGGCCGCTGTCCGCAGCTGCCGCCACCATCTCGTGATAGGTGGCGATCAGTCCTTCGCCATGGGTCCCGAAGCTCATATGCGCCGGGCCGTCGGGATCCGAAGGATCGTCCGGGACCATGTGCATGCTCGTGCCGCTGTGAGTTCCACCGTCGATGAACTTGCGCGAAATGCATTGCCCGAGGAACAGATCCACACCGAAATGCAGCCATACATCCTCTGCTTGTGCGATGATTTCCCGGCAGGTGGTTGTCTTGCCGCTGCCGGTGGTTCCGGTGACGATGATGACTTGTCCCATCGCGGGTGCCTGCCTCAGCGGTTTGCCCGGGAATGCCCGGAACTATGGTTCCTGCAGGGATCGGCGTCGTAATTCGTGTCGATAAGATCGATCACGTCGCTTGTCAGCGTCATTCTACGGTTCCTTCGGCATCCTCTTGCCGTTCCGCTTGGCATGCGTGGCACAGGCTTGGCAAGCCCGCGTTCCGGGTGCGGCAGGTTTGTCGAACCGGAGAGTCAATCGCCAGGAAAGATGCCGTCCCGACCGTGCTTCGCGATCTCTGGACACCGGTGACAAATTGCGCCAGTTCAACGCCATGGCCAAGCCGACAATCAACGATGTAGCCCGTCTCGCAGGCGTCTCGAAAAAGACCGTCAGCCGTGTCATCAATCACTCGCCGCTGCTGAGTCAGGCGACGCGCGAGAAGGTTGAGAAAGTCATTGCCGAACTGGGCTATGTCCCCGATCCGCAAGCGCGCGCCCTGGCGCTGCGGCGAAATTTCCTGATCGCCCTGGCTTATGACGAGGCTGCCGATTTCATGCTGCCGCCCGCGCAGGAGGGAGTGCTGGAGGCAATCCGCGGCACCGAATTTGCGCTGACCGTTCACCCGGCAAGCGGCAGCCCAAGCGAGGTGGAAAGCGAGCTGCGCCGGTTTCTGGAAGCCCAGCGTCCGTTCGGAGTCCTGCTCTTGCCTCCTCTGTCGGAGCGGGAAAACATCGTCGACCTGTGCCGCGAGATGGGATGCAACTACGTTCGCCTTGGCGCCGAACCGACGGGACAGGAGCGGGATTTTCCCGCATCGGGCGATCGCGCGGCGACGGCCAAGGTGGTCGGCGAACTCATTGCCCAGGGGCACGAACGCATCGGGCTCGTGGCCGGTCCCGAAGACCTCTATTCCGCCAGGGAACGCGAACTCGGCTATCTCGACGCCATTGCCGATCATGACCTCGACCGGGGCCCCTCGCTGATCGCTCCGGGCGACTACAGTTTCGAGTCCGGGCTTGCGGCCGGCCGCCTGCTGCTCGAGGTGAGTCCGCGCCCGACGGCAATCCTTGCGTGCAGCGACGAGATGGCCGCCGGCGTCCTTCACGCCGCCGGCGAGCTGGGAATCGCCGTTCCGGACAAGCTTTCGATTGTCGGCTACGGCGATACGGCGATAGCCGCGCGCCTGTGGCCGCCGCTAACGACCGTTCGAGTGCCGACAGCTGAAATGGCGAAAGCGGCGGCCCGCAGTCTCGTCCAGCCGGATCTGGCCGAACTGTCGCCGAGCGGGTTTCTCCCGGTCATTGTCGAGCGGTCTTCGGTGGCGCGGGCGCCGGGCTAGAATCGCTTGCGGATCGATGCCGCAACGACAGTTGAGCATCTCGAAATCGTGCCTGACTTCCTTATGCTATGTGTCGCGGAAAAGCGCCAATAAGTATCTGTCCGTACGGAAGAAAACTGCGGCCTGGTGCATTCTATCGCAAATTTGAATCGACCCAACGCAAACAAACCCTGCGTCGATTGACCCCATTTGGTCTCTTACATACGTCGAATTGTGCGGATGCGAATATTTGCGATTTAGTTAACCACGATTTTGCATTTGCTTTGAAAGGCTTGGCCTGATGGGGCAATCCCGGCCCACCTCAGTTAGCGCCACGGTATGGCACGATCATGCATGGAATTTCCTGTGTGCATGCGTCGCGAGTACCCCTGCCGATGTTGCCGATCGTATTCGTGAGGCAAACAATCTGTTCCGCCTTGCTCCCGAAGCCCTAGGGGTTTCCCTGCCACATCTGGTCGAGGAAAAGGCAATCGAAGCTCTCCTGAGCAGCAAGGGCAGCGAAAGCGCGGCGCTCTCGCTGCTTGGCCGCGAAACCGCGTTCATGGTTTCGCGCGGGATGAGCGCTTCGAACCTGGCGACAGTCGTTCTCCCGGGCCGCAGGGAGGAATATACGGCCAAAGGCGCTACTCTGGAGCTTGCGCTGTTGGCGGCAAAGACCGCAGCGCTATTGGCAGAGGCCGAGCAGGTTCTTTCACTGCAGCACGACGACGGGCTCCCGGCACGGGACTGGAGCGGGAGAGAGGTAGAGAAACGGCAAGGCTAGTTGATCGTGGCCCGGTCAAGGGCGGGCGGTCTTACCGGACGAGAGATGCCTCGATAGCGACCCGGATCGCCTCCGAGATGTGGGTCGCGCCAATCTTGTTGAGCATGTTTGCCCGATGGCTTTCGACCGTGCGGCAACTGATCCCCAGCTGGTCGGCGATCAGCTGGTTCGAAAGGCCGCTGGCGACTGCATTCAGCACTTCGCGCTCGCGCCCGGAAAGCTGCTCGAGCCTGCTGCGCGCCATTGCCTCGCGCAGCCTTGCGGGTCCCTGGCTGTCGGCCTGGGAGCGGGTCCGTTCCAGGCACGCGCTCAATTCCGCGTCCTCGAACGGCCAGGATACATAGTCGGATGCGCCATTGTGAACGGCATCGACGATCTGCCGGGGAGTGGGTGCCTCTGAAAACGCGAGCACAGGCATCCATCTGCCCATGTTGCCCATATGCTCCATCAGCCTAATGATCGTATCGCTCTCGTCACAGACGAGGATCACGCCGAACTGGGGCCAACCGCTGATCAGTTCGGCAAGGCCATCGAACGGTTCGACATGGATTCCCTGGTCTGACAGGCGATGCGTGATGGCCGCCCGGCGGCGAGTGTCGCCATCGACCAAGACAATGTGATGCCCCCCATGCATTACATCGATCCTAGCTCATCGCTCTCGTCATGCAAGTGATTCGCATTCGCTGCCGAAAGGAGTTTGTTCGAATCTGGACGGATTTCACGCGGCAACGAATCCGCGCGATCGAATGCCATCAATGGGAAATGGCCAGCTCGTGCCATGAGGCCCCCGTTCGCTCCCATTCCAGACAAAAACGAATTGTCCGGGAGCGGCGCGAGTGTCTATTCAAATTGCGCTTCCATCGCAATACGCAAATTGCGGATCGTCGTTCCTTATACGGAACGCATCGCTTTGAGGATGTCCAGGAAGTCCTGCCTGATCGAGCCTATCAGTTCCGAATCGAATTCGAGCGCACTGTCGAGGATCGATCGGCGTGTCGCAGTGTAGAGCTGCAGCAGCGCCGCCGAGACACCCGTATCACCGTCGACTCCGAGCTGCAGCGCCGTGACTGCCGAAAGCGCACGGGTGAGCGACTGGCTCCTGAGCCGGTTGTCGCCCTGCTCATGGGCGTAGATCGCCGTGCCCAGAGCGCCCGAAAGCTGCTCATAGCAAAGCTTGACGAGTTCGCCGGGGTCGGCGCCTTCGACACGCGCATCGAAATCGACGCGGCGATAGGCTTCATGCGGGGAGCGCGAGAGGAGCATGACCGGTGCGGACCTTAGTTACGCTGCGCGTTCCACGCGTCGATCTGGTTCTGGAGGAAGGTCAGCGTCGATTTCGATGCGCCGACCTTGGCGTCCACCACCGCGAATCGGGCGACGAGCTGGGCGCGCAAGGTTTCCTGCCTTTCGGCTAGCTCGGCCTGGTCCTCGCTGATGTCCTGCAGCTGTGAGGTATAGCGGCTGATCGAACCCGCCAGAGTGCCCGGATCAGTGGAAAGATTGGTCCTGCGGGCAATCGAATCGATCGTGGAATACACGCCGTACAGGCCGTTGGTGAACATCGCGGCGACCGCCTGCGGATCTTCCTGCAGCGATTTGGACAGCCGGTCCACGTCGAGCGTGAAACTGCCGTCGCGCTGCGTTACCAGGCCCAGATCGGAAAGCGTGCGCGGCGTTCCCTCGGGCGTGTTGGGCATGATCACCGTGCCGGCGAGCGCGGAAAAGGTCGACCTTAGCTTCCGGGCACCGCTGTCGCGCGCGAGATCGCCCGTTTGCGGATCCGTGACGGTGCGGATCTGCGTGGCGATTTCGTTCAGTGCCGCGGTAAGGTCCTGCATCGCCTCGGTGATGGCGGTGCTGTTGTCGGCGAAGCTGAGCGTCGTTGGCGAGCCGGTGTTGGTGCCTTTCAGCGTCAGCGATACGCCCGGAATGGGGTCGAGGATCGTGTTGCTCGAGGACGTCATCGACAGTCCGTCGATTTTGAAGGCGGCATCGCCGGACGAAGTCAGCAACTGCGACGCGTCGCCGGCAGGAGTCCATGCCAGATTCGCCAGCCCTTCCTCGCCGACCGTCTCGGTCGCCTCGAGAATGAAACCGTTGGCCGCGCCTTCCTGCCCCTTGAGCACCAGTTTCGCGCCTTCGGTGGTGTTGGCGACATAAGCGGTGACGCCGGACTTGGACGCGTTGATGGCGAGCACGACATCGGCAAGTGTCGACCCGCTGGCGATTTCGATATCCACCGCGGCATGGCCGGTGTCCTCGGTGAAACTCGTGCCTGAAATAGTGCCGAAGCGCAGGGTCAGCGTGCCGGCGCCGACTGGGTCGGTACTCGCCGTATAGGCGGGGCTGGAAAGCGTCTGAGACGTAGCGATCTGCGTCACTTCCAGCGAATAGCTTCCCGTTGGCTGGCCGACTCCGGAATAGGCTGCACTGGCAACCGCACCATTGGCGACCTGCGGCTGGGGCGAGAGGTCGCCGAGCCGGACCCTGTCTCCGAGCGAACTGGCAAGGCTGAGCATCATGCTCTTGAGGTCGGACGCCGCAGAGATCTGCCGGTCGAGCGTCTCCGACTTGACCGTGAGGCGGTCGAGCCTTGTCGCATATTGCGCAGCCGCAAGGTTTTCGGCCAGCGCCGACATATCGATGCCACTGCCCGCACCGAGCGCGGTGATCAGGGATTGTGTCGCCGATGAGGTGGTGCTCGTTTCCATGGTTCCTAAAACGGCCAAAAAGCCGTGCAGTTAAGCGTTTACGCCGCGGCGCCGGGGTCGAGGCGACCCTCCGCATCGAAACGCAGTGTGACGGGCACGTCGATCCGCGGGCGGACCCGCTTCTCGCCGCGCTTGAGCGAGAGTACGAAGGCGAGCACGGAGGCGACCGCGGCATAGAGTTCCTCGCGGATCACCTGCTGCTCGCGCGTGGTGAAATAGACCGAACGCGCAAGCGCCGGATATTCGAGTACCGGCACTTCGTATTCGGCTGCGAGCTCACGCATGGCGAGCGCCTTTTCGCCGCGTCCCTTGGCGAGCACGATCGGCGCCGGCGCCTTTGCCGGGTCGTAGGCCATGGCGACGGCGAAATGCATCGGGTTGGTGATGATGAACTGCGCATCGATCATGGCCTTGGCCACGCTGCCCAGGGCGATCTTGCGTTGACGGTCACGCATCGCCGCCTTGCGTTCGGGCGATCCGTCCGTGTCCTTCTGCTCGTCGCGGACTTCCTGATGGCTCATCTTCAGGCGCATCTGGCGTCGGATCCACTGCACCGGAACGTCGATGAAGGCGATGACGACAAGGCCGGCGGAAAGCGCGAACATCAGCGTGGTGATCGCGTCCCAGCCGTAGGAGAGCTGGTCGGCGAGATTGCCGCGCCCCAGACCCGCCATCGTCTCGAAGCGTCCGCTGGCCCAGATCCAGGCGATCGCGCCCAGCAGTACGACCTTGGCAAGGCCCTTGCCGATTTCGATCAGGCCGTTGGGGCCGAACATCCGCTTGAGCCCGTTGAGTGGATTGAGCCGTTGGCCCTTGGGCACGATGTTGCTGCCGACCCAGCGTCCCTCGCCGAACCCGAGCTGCGAGACGACCGATGCGACAAGGACCACGCAGCCCAGCACCAGTATCGGCGGCAGGACCAGCAGCATGAGGTGAAGCATCATTCCGCCCGGATCGAAATCGTCGATCGTCCGGCGATCCCAGATGAAGGCGGTGTTCATGACATCGCCCAGACCCTCGAGCACCCATGGCCCCGCCAGCTTCAGCCAGGCGGCACCGATAAGAATCGCGGCTGCCGTCGCCAGCTCGCGCGAGCGGAGGACGTCACCCTTCTTGGCCGCGTCCTGCTTGCGCTTTGCGCTAGGTGCAAATGTCTTTTCGCCGGCGGTCTCGCTCATCGCAGCAGCACGCTCCGCGTTTGGGTGATGGCCATGCCGGAAAGGTCGACCATCTGGTCGGAGATGATCGGGAACGCCGCGATCAGCGCGGCGAGACCCGCTAGCACGCCTGCCGGAAGGCCAAGCGCGAAGAGGTTGAGGGCGGGCGCCGAACGGCTCAGCACGCCGGTGACGATCT